>QHBR01000317.1 GCA_003244015.1 Hyphomicrobiales bacterium
GGTGATTAGGCACACAAGTCGCAAGCGCTGCTCGGGCCGCTGGGCGTGGACGCGACAGAGAAGGCGAACTCCCCCCTTATTCGACATGAAATATAGGAGCGTGCGATGAGTATCTTAGGGACGATCATGTCTAAAGTATTGGGCAAGGCGCCCGCCACGCCCGCCGTTGCTCCGGCTGCGCCCTCTGCTCAAGCTAGCGGGACGACGAACGCGGCGCCATCCGCCCCTGCTCCGGCTTCATCGTCGGCGCCGCCGGGGCCATCAGTGGATGTCGCCGCAGCGCTCGACGCCTTGAGCGGCAAAAAAACCGAGAAGCTCGATTGGAGACACTCCGTCGTCGATCTGATGAAGCTCTTGTCCATAGACAGCAGTTTCGCTGCGCGTAAGGAACTCGCAAAGGAGCTTCACTACGATGGCGATACCAATAATTCCGCCGCGATGAATATCTGGCTTCACGAACAGATCATGGTGATACTTGNAGCCAACGGCGGCAAGCTGCCAAGCGATTTGAGGAGAAAATGGTATTTGAGCCACTACGGCCCCTAAGCTTTCCGCGTAATTAGGAACCGCGGCCGTTGGCTGCTGGCCTTGGTGTGCCCTCATCACTTCGGCCACGGCAGCGTCTCCGCGTGCGGCCCCGTGTTGTCACACCTGTTATTAATTAGATTCCGGGCAAGATGTCATCGAAGTTTTGACGAAATGCCGGGCAATATCGTGGTGACCTCCAGCTTTATTTTCGCAGGAGTGTGAAGCAATAGGACGACGGGGTTCGGCACGCCTCCCGGTCAACCCCGTCGCCGGCTTGCCATAGCAAACATCGGGGATTCCGTCATGTGTGTTGTGCCGTCAATAATCGTTCTCGTGATAACTGCTCTGGTTGTTTTTCGCCGCGAGCTCACCGCCCCTCGGGCCGGGAGAGCTTCTCGGCGTGCGAGCGCTGCAACAGCCAGCAAAGCGCCCTGAGTCTCAGGACGCCATAGCGAAGGCGAACGCGGTCGCGGATGGGTCATGGGTCAGGCCCAGCCTCGAAATGCAGGGCCACGGCACGGGCGACCGACACAAACTGCGCCCTCGATTCAAAAGGAGAGCCGAACAACCTGGTTTCACGATTGATCAAGCATTTGAGCTTTTCGAGAAATTCGGCGTCGCTGGAACAAGGGGTCCGCTCAAGCTCTTCGCAGGCAACGGACTCCTCTTCGGTAAGAGCGGAGGCAATTTTGTCCGCCGCTGTATCGCCGGGCTGGGCCGCGCAAGCCGCCGCTCCGGCATCGTAGGCCGATTGCGCGGCCTTGTGGCGGGCGACGACTTCCGCAACCGCCGATTTCCGATCGCCGGATGAAATTGGCGTGTTCCCATTCGCCGCCAGCGCGATGTCGCGCAATGCTTCCGCGATGGTTTCTACAGCTATAGCTGATCCTTTGTCTCCACACATTGTCATGATTTCAGGGTAGGACGCGACGTACTCCGCAAACGCTGTAAGCCCGGCGAGCGTTTGCGGTCTTGTCTTGACCAACTTCATCCATTTCCACATTTCAACGTTGACCGGTCCCTCGGGGAGGTCTTCCGGCCCGGTGGTGCGATTTATGTGATCGAGCGAGGACTTGTGATCCTCGATTAAAGCGAAGATCGGATCAATTCGCGGTGATTTCGCAAGCACTGCCAATGTGTATTCGGTCATGTGTTCCTCCCTCTTCCAGGCGGGCGAGCACGCGTTCATTGGAGATCGCAAGTCTGGCATGGGCCACCTTCATCGTTTCGATGAGCGCTTCGAGGCGGCCGACGTCATCCACCCAATCGGCGCTCATTTTGTCGAAGAGGCCGATGTCGCCGCCGTCGAGAGACCGGTGCACCGCCTTTTCAGCTTCCACGTGATCAAAGTTGCAAAACCGCAGCGCAAACTGCGCGCTCGTGAATATCGCGCCCCAGCTCTCTCGCTGTTCCGCGACATCGATCTCGATGCCCATCCCGTCAAAATCGGCTGGGTCTTTAGATCGCGGGAACGGGATAATCTGTGCTTGCTTCTTCATCGTAGTTGCCCTCGCTACGCGGCCTTTGGCGGCAGGATCAGGCCCACCATGTGAAGGGCTTGTTGTGGAGTCGCGCCCCCGCCCCAAACCGCATAGAGCGTTTGGGCTTGGTCTGAGACATCGGCCCAGCGCTCGCCGGAAAGCTCGCGGACTTCGGCGCACCAATCGGCAAAGGTCTGGTCTTGCCGCCGGGCGACGTGTTTTTGATGTGCTTTTGCCATTGTGGATTTCTCCTTTTCTGGTATACAATCCCATAAATGAATGATATCCAAGTTTTTGTCATAGGAAATTGGATAAAATACCAGAATGACCCCGCTTCAACTCAAGCTGGCGAGAATCGCGCTAGGCCTGACCGTCCGCCAAGCAGCGGCACTTGCTCAGGTTTCTCACGAAACAATTGTTGGGATCCCCGCGCCGCCCTCGGCGATTGGCGTAGTCAGTTTCTTGGCCTCTACAGCCCGCGCGGCAACCGTCAACCGCAATTCGTCTGCGGTTGTGTGATCGCCTGCGATGCCCCAATTGACCGGCAGCCCGGAAGCGCATCGCCGCAAAATCGGCTGTCATTGATCACCCTGTAGATAGCTCTGAAAATCCAAGATGCGCGCCCTTTCGCACGGCCTCCTGGAGTTGCCGGAGGAGCTGTTTCTCGCTCCCCTCATACAACCGGCGGACACTGGCGCCGTCAACGGCATTGATCACCGGGGCATGCGTCACATGCAAGTGGATCGTGTTGCCGACGCCCGCGCCACCGGCGAGATCGCGAAGAGCCTGCGCCGGGCCAGAAGGCACGATCATCTCGCCGGCGTGAACCTGGACGATCATATCGGATGGTAGGCTCTAGGCGCCTTGCGCAAACGCGGCAAGGCCGCCCGCCACGCTAAGGACCGTGGCCTCGCCTGCCGCCGCCGGCCTGAGCGGCGTGAAGCGCGATGCCAAGTGCGGCATAGGCTGTCTCGCCGCCGAGGACGCCGGCCGCCACCGTGAGCCATGACGTTTTGTTCGCATTGGCGGCAGCGGTATTTTGCGCGAGCGATACGTTCAGCGTGTCTAGCGCGGTCTTGGGGCCAGCATAAGACGCGCTTGGCGCCGCCGCCGCCATGGTGGCCGAAAAAACCTGGACGTTCGCCTTGGCTTGGGCGAGCGCGGCGTTCAGCTCCGAGAGATTGGCGCCGAATTTTACCTCCCACTAGCCGGCGCACGGCGGTGGTGGTCCCCACTACGCCAGAGCTTGTTTCAGCTCGAACCGTGAAAGCACGCCTTGCGAGTCTGTTCAGCTTCGCGATTCGCAAGCGCTTTTTCCATAGGCATCCGCGCCGCTCCCAAATCGGAAATCGCTTTCCGAAGGCGGCACTCCAACCCAGCGTCAACCTTGAACCCAGGCTCGCTCTTTAAAAGCTTCCCGAACGCCTCATAACGGATGGCGCCGTTGGGCGGCCTGCAGTTGCCCAAACCTGCGCCGATATCACCCAGCCATTCGCGCCCAAGATCGCGGCGTCAAAGTCCGGGACATCGATTAGCGTGCCGGGGGGCGGCTTTGTAAACCCGGCCGCCAGGAACAGCTATGGTTCCGCGCGCCGGGTCGGCCGGCGGGAATACCCTGATATTCGGCATGTCAGTCCTCCTCGTCCGGCTGCGCCGCGGCATCGAAGTCATTTCCCGCGCGCCCGGCAACGCCGCCGCCCTGACTGTTGGCCTGGGTTCCAAGCTCGCTCGGGTTCGGCGCGCCGGCAAGCGGCGTAACTGACACATCGACCAGGGGCGCGTCTTGGCTCGCTACCGAGCCGTCGTAACGCGCGGTGTCATTCACACCCGGGGTATCTTGCAACGGAACCGCCCTCGCCGCCGTGGCAACCGCCGGGTGAGTGACGGCAGCGCCAGAAGCCGGAGAAGGCCACGAGCCAGCTGGCGCGGCATACGTCGTCGCGCCCGCTGGGCCGGTGGCGGTGGAAAGAGCCGGCGCGGGACCAGGCGAAGCCACGGGGTTGCTGATATAAGACTCTTGCGGCGGAGCCATGCGGGACGGGACCGGCGTTGGCTGCGAAAACTGGTTTGCCATGTGTGTGTCCTTTCTGTTGTTCAGACCATACTTTCCGTTACTCGTCGCGCCAGTCCGAAAGCTTGCTTAGCCTCGATGCCAGCGCCGCCGCGTCGATCCCGCGAAGCTTCGGGCGAGCTCGACCGAGCTCGCCGGCGGTATGCGGCTCGGGACGCGTTTCGACATATCTTGCGACGCCAAATGCGCAACGTCCGCTTCAAGCTTGTGAAGCTTAGCGGAAATGGCATCGAACTGCTTGACCAAAGTTTCATCCACGGCGCCCTCGGCCTCGCCCCTTTCGGCCGTGTGCGGGCCTGGCATCGGGCCTACAGCGCCATTCTCAACCCATGCCTGCAGTTCGGCCGCTTCCAGGCTCGCAATTTCTCCAAGACGCCCCGCCGCGGCGCGTTCGGCGTCCTCGACCTCGCCAAGCTTGGCACGATGGACGTTAACCCTCGCAATCGCAGCGGTAATCGCAGCCCGCTCGGCCTTCAACTCGGCAAGGTTATCGATGGGCCCCAGCACGTCCTTCGACAATCGCCCTTTTTGCCGCAAATCCTAGCATGCTTAATCCTCCCCCAGCCTTTCAGTTGTAACTTGCACCTTGCGCCATCCTCGTAGCCGATTTCTCAGCCATCTCCTTGTAAAACTCAAGCGTCCCAAGCGTGCAAGGCGCACACATCAATTCGGTTACGGTATACACCAACGCATCCAACCTGTCGGGGCTATCGCCGCCGCCGGCGAAGGTGCACATCTGGTCTTCAAGCGCCGGAAACGTCCCTACTATGTGCACGCGAAATCGCTCAAACAAGGCCGAAACCGGCTCAGCTCGAAGAATCTTTCCGCGCTTAGCAGTCACTGCGATAGGCAACATTCGGGTCGATCGCCCGGATGGTCGACTCAACCATCGCGCCGCCTTGGTTCACCTCGGCAATGATCCGATCCGCGTCATATCTGTGGTACAGCGCAACAGCCTGGCGAGCCCCTTCCGCCGGAGCAAACTTCCCGCTCGCATCCTCCAGAACATACCCATGATTATCAACCCCAAGGCCCGCGACAACTATCCCGGTCTCGTCGCTATCCTCGCTCACCGTGATCGCGGGATCAATCGCAACCACAATGCGTGAAAACGGGGGAACCCTGTCTTTCAGCCGCCGCGAATCCTCAATCATGTCCCGCGACCAAAGCGCGCCCTCGACATCCTCCAACAACTCAGCCTGAAGCTCTTGCCGCCCAAGCCGCGTGCCTTCATATTTCGCTACAATCTGACTTAAAAACGAAGGGCGAGATTGGCCCTGTTTTCAAACGTCGATCCACCCGTCAAAACACCATCGTGCCCAACCCTGGAAAGCAAATCCTTGACAAGCTTCGTCGGTTTTGGCGTCGTCGAAATGACCGCACGCGGCCTCTTGCCAAGCCTCAGCCCAAACATCAACATGTCAAAAGAAAGGATCGTCCGCCAATTCAAGCTCACAACCACAGCCCACGCTTCCGCGTCATGCCAGCGTGGCATTTTTGCAACAGTCCAGCGCTGCGTTGCCCGAGATTTAACCCGGCGCCTGAAACGCGCCAAGAGATGCCTAGCATTTGGTTGTATATAAATGATTTGACCCGGTAGCATGGGCGCCCAACCTGAACAGGGTGAACGGCCGTGACCCTGCATGGCTCCCCGCATTGATCGAAAAGAATATCCCCTTGCCGGACATTGGCCATGGTCACCCAGCCGTCCGGTGTCGCAAGCGGCGTATCAATCTTAAGCGCTTTTCCCCAACCGCGCCCCGCTTTGATCAGCCGAATCGTCCAATCGCCAGGCGGCGCAAGTTGCGAAGGCCGCGCAATAGATCGCCACTCGGTTTCAAGCGCCTCGGCAAAACGGCCGGCTGTTTGAGCTTCGAGGCGAGGTCTTTATCGCGCTCGGCTTCCGGTATCGTAACCGCGAACGGGACCATGTGCAGGCGGCGCTTCATGGCTTCATCGACGGTGCGCAAGCTTGGCTTATGGTTCCCGGCGACGATAAGCTTAAACTGTGGGGTGAACTCGAAGAAGTCCTGGCGCATGAAGCGAGCTGATATTTCATCGCCGCCGGTGAGTGCCTTGATTTTGGCTTCCGCCCATCTGCGCCCTTCCTCGGTTTCGATCGCGGTTACGAGGCGCGCCCATGACACCTGCGAGGTCTGTTGGGTGGCCTTGCCCATGCTGCACGGTGAATGTCTCGATTGGGGCCGTCTTACGGTAATCGCCAAGTATTCCAGAGATAGTTGAAAGTATAACAGACTTGCCGTTGGCGCCGGTGCCGTAAAAGAAGGCCGTGCAGTGTTCGGTAATCCCGGTGCAGCGATATCCGAAGAGGCGCCGCAGGTAGGAAATCATCTCTCTGTCGCCATTCATGATCCGGTCGATGAAGGCGAGGAATAAGGCTGGCTCGCCCGGTGCGGGCGCGACGGCGGTCTGCTTCAAGCAATAGTCTTCCGGCATGGCGGGGCAGCTGGTTCCTGTTTTAAGGTCGAAGATCACGCCTGGCGTGTTGATCGCCAGAGGAGCGCAATCCCATTGCGCCACGGTCGCCTTGAGCAGGTCATCCGATCGCGCATTGTTTCGACGGCGGCAATTGTTTTCGCCTTGGCGATAGCGGACGAGATTGACGGTTTGTTGCATCGCGCGGCAGCGGCGCGGCAGATTTTGCGGGCACGTGTGTAGGCATTCAAGGTGTCGTCGAATCGCCAGCGGGTTCCAGTCCACTCGAGCCATCGGTTCCACTTCGGGACGTAGCGCAACTCGTGCGAATGCTGTCTGGCGAAGTCCAGCGCAAGCCGGTCTTCGGTAAATTCAGGCGGGGCAACAACGGCTTCGGCGCGCGCTTGCTTGGACTGGCTCATAAGGCCTGCGCACTTGCGGCGAGCTCGCCCAAACTGTCGGCGTTGCCCGTCCAGTCGCAAACATCGCGCTTGGAGCCGTCGGGAACGCCGTCAACCGCGAAAGGGCGCACCACGCGGATATCAGCGCCGGGTTCGAGGGTGCGAATCGCGGCGGCCGCGTTGGCGATGTATTGCTCGCCGGGCCGGATTCCCTTACTGTTGAGAGGGTCCGAATCCGGCCAAAGAATAACCCGCAACCCGCGCAACAATTCCACGTGAGCTGGAAGCCATTTCGAGTCCGCGCCGGTATCGCCTGAAACCGCATTCGCGCCGACGTTTAGCAGCCGGTCGACCTTCTTCTCCTCTTCCACAACCCAAACCGGCTGCCCTTCGCCGAGGTCCGCAAGCCGCTCGGTGCCAAAAAGAAGGGCGGAGCCAGGCCGTCCCTTTGTCCCGTCGACGTGACGTCAATTCATGAAAGAAACATCGCAATGGATCGGCGGCACTTCCAGCTTCAAAAAGTCAGATTTTTTGAAGCTACTCGTTAGGGGAGATTCGGTGGCTTTGCGGAACCGAGTTCTTTGCGCATCAAGATTATCGAGAGTTGATCTTTCGGCAAGATCTGGAATTTTTCAGCGATGAATGGCCGGATAATTTCGGACTCTTCAATAAGCCGCAGGCAAAGGGCGGGATCGAATAAAATGTCGCCAATATTTGCGCCGTTCGCGGCAAGAAGGACAGGATCGCCACCAATTGCCACGTCGAGCGCTAAAGCGATGTGGAGAACTGGAAGCGAAGGTCTCCAAACTCTTGTGAGAATGTTCCTATCCTCTGTCCTATCACGTTTTGATTTTGGCCCGCGCCTATCGCGTGGCCGGTCTTCGCGCTTGAGATCGCGGCTTAATGCGGCCAGCATTTCAGCGCTCGCGTGGGACGGCACTTTTTTTGGATGCGGTATGCCGAGATAGTTGCATACGTGCGCGTGAAGTTCACAAGACGCCCATTTAATGGCGGGCAATCGTTCACGCGAGATAATCGCGGCGCCGCGATTCAGCTCACGCTCAATCTCGGTCAGGTCAGGCATCAAGCAGGCCAAGCGAAATATTTCCGGCAGTTCCCCATAGCGGCCCGGATTGCTCGCCATTTCTTTGACAGCCCGCCAAATTAATGCACTGGCATACCGGTCTTGCTTGTGGATGCTCTTTGGATAAGCAAGGATCCCGAGAAAAATTCCTCCTAATTCGAAGGGAAAGGTGATCGGGTCGCCTGGAGTCAAAATTCTGTTCAAGATAGCGCTCTAATCGGCACAATATTCGCCGCCGGCTCGCCGCTTAAAAGTGTTTGGATATATCGGCCCCAGGCATCAAGGCACGCTCGCTTTTCGGTATCGTAGCTGTATGGATTGTAGACTGTCTATCTGGATTTCATCAACATCTTTCAGTCGCTCCTGTTCCTGACAGGCAGCCAAAACGACTGACGACGTCCCGGCTTTGGCGACGCCCTTGATCGTGCCGCTTCGATGATTGAGTGCGGCCTCCACCACATGAACGGCAATCCCGAGCCGCGCGCAGCCGCTCGCGAAGGTCCGCCGAAGATTATGAAGCGTCCAGGGCGGCATGTCTTGTGGCAACGCCGCGTCAAGCCGTTCCTTGGCCTTCGCAAAGCCGGAAATCGGCGCATCGCCGTTCGTGGTAAAGACATAACCGCCGCCGCCCGCAATGCGCGGCAATGACGCCAAGATCGCAATGGACGGATCGGACAGCGGGACGACGTGTTCAAATACTTATGGTCAAATAAGGAAGCCCCCTCCGCGGTATTTCATCACGGTAAGCACACCGTAAGCGCTTCCGGAATTTCGAGCCGAATTTTGCTTGTTTCTTAATCAGGCAACCCGGCCGGGAGCCTCGGTAGAGGCCATGCCAAAGTGCTCGAAGACGAACTCCTACGTCCTTTCCACATTGTCGTCCCAAGCTTGCGGTCACAGACCTCCGGCAAGAGATCGAACTCCTGTGGCGATCTACCCTAAAGCGTGGCGATCTGACGAAACCCCGTGCCTTCCCCGGCGAGCGCCGCTGCCGCCGGGTTTGCTTCCACGGCCTCAACCTTGTCCACGCGGGCGTGCGCGGGTCCACGCCAGCATGCCACGCAAAGCGCCTCGACGGCGTCCGGCGGACCGGCGAAGAGAGCTTCGACCTCGCCGTTCAAACGGTTTCTTACCCAGCCCGCAACGCCTCGCGCGCGGGCTTCGATTTCCATCCAGGCGCGGTAGCCGACGCCTTGGACGTGGCCGCCGATCGTCACCCGAACGATCATTTGGTCTCTGGTCATGACCGCGTTGCGCCGTCGTCTGGATTGATCCGAGCGCTGGCGAACTCGACGCCATGCGCTTCGATCCCGAAAATGGCGAGGACTGCAAGCGTCGCGGCGACGATCGCGGCGACTGCCGCTAGCGCGCAAGCATAATTTCCGCCATTGGCTTGGGCAATGCCCGCCTGAAGAGTGGCGTTCGCCGAGGCCAGCAAATTGCCAATCTGATAGGCGAAGCCGGGAAACGTCCCGCGCATGTCTTCGGGGGAAAGTTCGTTGAGGTGCGCCGGGACAACGCCCCAGGCTCCTTGAACGGCGAACTGCATGAGGAATGCGCCAACCGCCAGCATGACCGGGCCCGAGCCATAAGCCCAAACCGGAATGACCGGGAGAGTGAGTAGCGCCGCGATAAGAATCGCCCGGCGCCGCCCGATCCGTTGCGATAGCCCGCCAAACAAGAGCCCGCCAAGGATCGCGCCAATATTATAGACGATCGCGATCAGACCGACCGTATGCTGCGAGAAATGATGCTGGGTTTGCAGGAACACCGGGTAGAGGTCCTGGGTCCCATGGCTCAGGAAGTTGAATGCGGTCATCAGAGCCACGGCGTAGAGGAAACGCCCGGCGTGCGCGCGTAGCACTTTGACGAGACCCGTGTCTTCCCGTGTGTTGGCACGCGCCAGGAAAGCGGGCGACTCCTCGACTTTGGCGCGAATGAAAAAGACGAGCAGCGCCGGCAGGGCGCCGATCATGAACATGCCGCGCCAGCCGAGCTGTCCATAAAGCGCGAAATAGGTGATCGCGGCGAGAAGATAGCCGCTCGGGTAGCCGGTCTGGAGGATTCCCGAGACCGCGCCTCGCGTTCCCCGAGGGATCGTTTCCATCGCGAGCGCCGCGCCGACACCCCATTCGCCGCCCATGGCCACGCCGAAAGCCAGCCGCAGGATCAGAAATATGGTGAGGTTAGGAGCCAAGCCGGACGCAAATTCGAGCATCGAAAAAAGCAGAATATCGACCATTAGGGTCACCCGGCGGCCATAGCGGTCGGCGGCGAGGCCAAACAGCAGCGCCCCGATGGGTCTTGCCGCTAGGGTGAGAAAAATCGCGGAAGTGACCGTCTCCACGCCGGTGTGGAATTCCTGCGCCACATCATTGAGCACAAAGACAAGGATGAAGAAATCGAAAGCGTCCAGCGTCCAGCCAAGGTAGCTCGCAATGACCGCACCGCGCTGGCTGGGGATGAGCGCGCGGAGCAATTGAAGCATGTTTGCCCTTTGAAGATAGGCGGATCGGAAAATAATGCGTTCGAGCTTAGCGTATTTTTTGCGCTTCACTCCGGGCTCATATGTCCTGGATGCCGTTGAAAAAACGGCCGATCGGATCGGCGGCCGTGTGCTCTATCTCTGGCGTGCCGTGGATACCGCGCGCGAGGTCCTTGATGTTCTGCTCCAGACCAAAAGGGAACAATCATGCAGTGCTGAAATTGATGCGGAAGCTGGCGCGCGCCATCGGGTGCGGCGGTAGGTTAAACCAGCCGAAATGGTCGATCGCGAGCGACATCAGGATATTGGCCGTGATGGTCAGACCGGCAAACGCGCCCGCACCGACCTTGTCGACGAATAGCAACCCGGCGACAACCGCGAACGCGCCGATCAGGCCGCCGAGTGGCGCCCACCAGGGCATTGAGCCGACGCCCTCGATGGTCGGCAAAGGCCGCGGCACGCAAGCGAATATGACGACCAGGAAAGCGACGATAGGGAGGAAAGACACGAGACTGGCGAGCCACGGATTCGTCAACGCGTTCCGGAGCGCGCCATTCATCGGTGGCCCCCAGGCCTGCAGCGCACCAGCGATGAGGATCAGCGGGTAAAGCCAAGTCGAACTCATAACGAGCACTTCCTTTTCGAAACAATTGACAGCCACCTTAGCCCACTAGCCCAATCACAACCAACCCGGCATGTTTCCGCATGTTTTTTGGCACGCGGCGGAACCAGGCGGCGGAACATTGCGGATCTCGGAGTGTTTCTTAAAGCGGGCCGGCGGGCAACCAGCGATGCTTTGCATTGCCAATATTTATTTTTGCCAATAAAGGCCAAATAGGGCCAATCTGAGGTTCTGGGGAATGCCAGATCAAACAGCTGCTCCCGTCACAGCAGCGACCCATGGAAGGAAACCGGCAAATGATCGAACTGCAAAATGAGAAGGCGGTAACGCGCAGAAAGGCGGTCGAGCTTGCTGCTGCCGTGGCGACGTTCGGCGTCGCGATGGGCGTCCGCCCTGTCTCCTCCTTGGCCCAGGGTAAGCTCGAGGGCAAGGAAGAGGGCAAGGGCGAATGGAAGGAAGAGGGCAAGGGCGAAGGCAACGGTTACGGAAAATTTGAGGGCAAGTTCGAAGGGAAGTTCGAGGGCAAGTTCGAGGGCAAGTTCGAGGGCAAGTTCGAGGGCAAGTTCGAGGGCAAGTGGGTAGGCAAGCGTGAAGGAAAAGGCGAAGGCAAATTCGAGGGAAAAGAATAGATACGGACTCTGAGTCTCTAGCGGAGGGCGCCATCGCTTATCGTGACCTCATCGGCGACGCCGAGTTCCATCTTCAGCGGGAGAGCGCATTTTCCTATGCCTGCCATGCCTGCAAACGGTGCTGCCATTACAAGGCGAGCCGTGTTGGCTCTTACGAAATCTTGCGTCTTTCCCGCTATCTCGGAATCTCGACGACGGAGTTTATTGGCCGTTATACAGAGGCGGGCGGAACTGTGCTTCGCACGCGAGACGAAAACGGCGCCTGCGTTTTTCTCAATGAACGTGCTGCGGCGTCCATCCCGATCGACCGCTCGCTTGCCGTCTTTACCCCCTTGCCCGATGGGTTGACCCGGACGGTCATGAATCGTTCGGACTGCTGACACCGCATCCTCAAACCGAAGGGTTGTATGGAGTCGGCGGTGCTGTCGAGGACTATCTTCGGGAGCAGGGCGTTGCGCCATTTTTTACAATGGGCGACACCTACGGCGAAGTGTATGGGCGCATGATCGCGGTCTTGGAGCGTCTTGATCCGAGCGAACTCGGTGCCCGTCCGGAAAGGCGCACCGCCATTAGCGAAATGGCTGCAGGATCGTGGGTTCGGCATTTTTAGACGTCGATGCGACAGTGGACGCGTATTGCGCCCAACACAATTCCGAGAAGCCAACCGATATCGATAAGTTGGTCGAAGTTCATATAAAGGCGGTCCTCGAATGGCTTCAGACACTGGAAACTGGGTAAGGCCCCCACGCGATAGGTGCCGCGCGGTCTCAACCGCGCCGAGCTGGCGTGTCACACCGCGATATTATCGATAAGCCGGGTCTTGCCGAGCCTTGCCGCGGCGAGAAGCCGGACCGGTCCCTCGCCGCGCGACGCGATGGGGCCCAAGGTTTCGGCATGGCGCGCTTCAAAATAATCCGTGGCGAAACCGGCCGCGGCAATAGCGGCCCGGGCAGTATATAGAGCGGTTTCGATGGCAACTCCCTCATTGATGTCACGGGCACACCCGCGAAGCGCCGCAGGAAGGCTTGGCGCAAGCGCGCGCTCTTTTGCCGGCAAGAAGACATTGCGGGACGACAGCGCGAGGCCATCCGCGTCGCGCTCCGTGGGCACGCCCAGAATCTCGGTCTCGAAATCGAGATCGCGGGTCATCCGCTTGATGACTTGCAATTGCTGATAGTCCTTTTCGCCAAAGATCGCGACATCCGGACGGCACTGGTTGAGGAGTTTTGCCACGATGGTGGCGACGCCGGCAAAATGGCCCGGCCGGAAACGATCCTCGAGGCCCACGGCCGCGGGACCCGCCAAGGCGATGGTGGTGGCAAAACCCTCGCCATACATGGCCTCGCCGCTTGGCGCGAACAGCAAATCGCCTTCCGCTGCTTCGAATAGAGCCGCATCGGGCTCGAACGAGCGCGGATAGGAGCCGAAATCCTCGGATGGCGCGAATTGCGCCGGATTGACGAAAATCGTCAGAACAATCTTGCGCGCGTGTTTTTTCGCTTCGTGGACAAGGGAAATATGTCCGGCATGAAGCGCACCCATGGTCGGCACAAGCCCGATCGTCTCGCCCGCGCGTCGCCAGTCCGCGAGCCGCGCCCTGAGGCTCGCGACGTCACGCACGATCTCAACGCGGCTTGCGGGGGAGGCGGCCATGACTGGTCTTTGTGTGCTGCGTTCGTCTTGTATTCAGCGGTGGCCTTGCGGCCAATCCTCCGCGCGTTTTGGCGCGGACGCAACGCATTTAAGAGCGGGAACGCTCCCCGGAACTTTGATCGCCATGGTGGACATCGGCGCGGGCTCCGGTTATCTCGTGCCCTAGAGTTCAGATAGAAAGCACGTCGATGGCCGATTCCATCAGTCCCGATTTGGCGTCGAGCGCGCTCCTCTACCATCGTTCGCCGCGCCCCGGCAAGCTCGAGATCGTGGCAACCAAGCCGCTTGGGACGCAACATGACCTGTCGCTTGCCTATTCGCCCGGCGTCGCCGCGGCATGCCTCGCGATCGCCGTCGATCCCCGCGCGGCTGCCGAACTCACGATACGGCAAAATCTCGTCGGGGTGGTGACCAATGGCACCGCTGTCTTGGGACTTGGCAACATAGGTCCCCTCGCGGGCAAACCCGTGATGGAAGGCAAGGCGGTTCTTTTCAAGAAATTCGCGGGCATCGATGTGTTCGACATCGAGATCGCGGAGACCGATGTCGACCGGCTAGTGGACATCATAGCCGCGCTGGAGCCAACGTTTAGCGGCATCAATCTCGAGGATATCAAGGCGCCGCAATGTTTCGAAATCGAGCGCAAGCTGCGCGAACGCATGTCGATTCCGGTGTTTCACGACGATCAGCACGGCACCGCGATCATCGTCGGCGCGGCGGTCCTCAACGCCATGGAATTTACCGGTAAAACAATTGGCGGCGTCAAGATCGTGACATCGGGCGCCGGCGCGGCGGCGCTCGCCTGCCTCGATTTTCTGGTCGTTCTCGGCGCCAAGCGCGAGAACATTTTTGTCACCGATATCGAAGGCGTGGTGTATCGCGGCCGCAAGGCCTTGATGAATGGCTATGTTGAGATCTATGCCAAGGATACCGATGCGCGCGCGCTCAAGGATGTCATCGGCTGCGCCGATATTTTTCTCGGGCTTTCGGCGGGAGGCGTCTTGACGCCGGAGATGGCGAAGGAGATGGGCGAACGGCCGCTGATCATGGCGCTAGCCAACCCCACTCCCGAAATCGAGCCGGGCGCGGCATTCGCGGCGCGGCCGGACGCCCTGATTTGCACCGGGCGCTCTGATTTTCCAAATCAAGTCAACAACGTGCTTTGCTTTCCCTACATTTTTCGCGGCGCGCTCGATGTTGCCGCCACGGCCATTAACGAAGCAATGAAGCTCGCCGCGACGCGCGCGATCGCGCAGCTCGCCCATGAGCCGCCGTCCGACGTTGTCGCCAGGGCCTACGGCGGCAAGGCGCGGCATTACGGCAAGGACAGTCTTATTCCGGCGCCGTTCGATCCGCGCTTGATCCTGCGGATCGCGCCGGCGGTCGCCAAGGCCGCGATGGATACGGGCGTCGCGAAAAGGCCAATCGCCGATTTCGCCCTTTATGAAGAGACATTGTCGCGCTTTGTGTTCCGTTCCGGCTTCGTCATGAAGCCCGTGATACAGGCCGCCAAAGCTTGTCCCAAGCGCGTGATCTATGCGGAAGGCGAGGATGAACGGGTGCTGCGGGCGATTCAAACCGTCGTCGAGGAAGGGATCGCCAAACCTATTCTCGTCGGCCGTCCGGAAGTGATCGAGACCCGTATCGCGCGATTCGGCCTGGCGGTGCGGCCTGGACACGATTTCGAAATTGTCGATCCAAGTGACGATCCGCGCTATCGCGATTATGTCGCGGCCTATCTCGACGCGGCGGGACGGCGCGGGATCACGCCCAAGGCCGCGCGGACCTTGGTGCGGACCAATTCGACGGTGATCGCGGCGATCGCGGTGAAGCGCGGCGACGCCGACGCCATGATTTGCGGGCTCGACGGGCGCTTCGCTCCGCACTTGCGCTACATCAAGGACATTATCGGGCTCGTTCCGGGCGCGACCGATCTTTCCGCGATGTGCTTGATGATTACCAATAAAGGCGCCTTTTTTATCGCCGACACCCATGTCCGGCGGGATCCCGCCGCCCCGGAGATCGCCGAAATGGCGCTGTTGTGCGCGGCCCACGTTCGCCGGTTCGGTATCGAGCCGAAAATCGCCCTTGTGTCGCATTCGGA
This sequence comes from Hyphomicrobiales bacterium, assembly GCA_003244015.1. Taxonomy (GTDB): domain Bacteria; phylum Pseudomonadota; class Alphaproteobacteria; order Rhizobiales; family Beijerinckiaceae; genus Methylocapsa. Next base: position 15,495 of record QHBR01000317.1, read on the forward strand.
TTTCGGCTCGGATGACACGCCTTCGGCCCGCAAGATGCGGGATGCGCTGGAAATCTTGCGCCAGCGCGCCCCAGATCTCGAAGCCGATGGCGAGATGCAGGCCAATACCGCTTTGTCGCAGGCGATGCGCGACCTCGTGTTGCCGTCCTCGCGTCTGAAAGGCGAGGCGAACGTTCTCGTCATGCCCAATCTCGATGCCGCCAATATTGCCTACACGATGACGACGATCATGGCCGACACCCTGCCGGTCGGCCCGATCCTGATCGGCGCCGCCAAGCCCGCCCATATCCTGACGCCCTCGGTGACTGCGCGCGGCATCATCAACATGACCGCGGTTTCGGCCGCCGAAGCGCAAGGCGAGAGTCTGACCGGACGGCTGGAGGTCGCCTCAAGCATCGGCCAGATTTGAAATTATATGTTTTTAGGATATCTCCGCCTCAGCGGACCGCAATGTTGTTATTTCGCGCGTTGAAAAATGTCCGCTGCCGAAAACGCCGGTCGCGTTCCCGGCAGCGGCGAGGAAATCGTCGAGCGTTTTCGAGCATCGTGAAAGGGTTTAAGGACCTCTGTCTTGCAGGATCTTGTTCTCGGAGACTTTCCTGACGAGCGGCAAACAGCGAAGCTCCGGCAATCTCCGGAACGGGGACAATGCGCCCGAAGGGATGTGCTGCTGGCGGTACGGTGCGCTTTTTTTCCTTTCGCCAAGCCGTCGCGTGGGCTAAACAGCAGCGTTTGGCCGAAGCCAATAATGGAAGTCGATGTTTGTCATTGATCGAGCCAAGAGGCAGCACCCGCGAGGCGAAGCGGCGATATCCGTTGCTGCCGCCTAAAGGGATGCTGCCGAAAACCGTCCCCAATTCCCCTCGAGCGTTACCTTGCGCGATGCAGCGGCTCCTCCTTGTTCGCCATGCCGAAGCCGGTGCTCCCGCATCCGAAGGCGACCCCGAAAGGCGGTTGACGGCGCAAGGCCGCGCCGACGCGGCGCGAATGGGCGCTTATTTTCGCGCATCCGGTCTCGTTTTCGATCTCGCCCTTGTTTCGCCGGCGCTGCGCGCGCGCGATACACTCGACATGATTTTGCAGGAACAGCCGCAAAAACCAGCCTGCGAACTCGAAGCTTCGCTATACAACGCCGGCGTTGACACTTTGCAGGATCTACTTGCGCAAGCAGCCGGCTGGGTGAAAACCTTGCTGATCGTCGGGCATAATCCGGGCCTTCGCGAATTCGCGCGTTTTCTCGTGCGCGGCGGGGAAAGCGCCGTGCCCCGCCATTTCCCGTCGCCCTGCCTCGCGGTGATTGACTTCTCTTGCGGCGATTGGAGCGAGGCGGGCGCCGGTGGCGGCCGGCTAGACCGTTTCGTGAATTTTTCCAGCTTGCCGGCGGATAACCGTGCTTCGCGGTAGATTAAGAACGGTGCCGCCAAACTCAATAGCTTACTGTCAGACGTGGCTACGGAAGTAACAAATAGGTAACGCCAAGCAGGCTTCGCCTCGCCGCAAAGAGGATGGCTCAAATCTGAGCCTTGGCCGGCGTGACTTGACAACTTCGCCGACCCTCTGTAGCATTCGCTACCATGGATAAGGATTTAAGGCTATCAGCTCAAACGCGCAAGGTTCTTGCAGCGTTGGTGTCTCACCCGTCGCAGGAGCTGTCGGGTGCGGAAATTGCCAAGCATACGCAACTTGCGTCGGGCACGCTGTATCCAATTCTCTTTCGCCTTGAAGGAGTAGGTTGGCTGGAGAGCCGATGGGAAGTCGGGGATCCTGCCGCGCTAAGAAGACCACGTCGGCGCTATTACCGAATAACTGCGGAAGGAGCGAATAACCTCCAAGAGGTCGCCCGTGACCTTACGCTGGCTGTGGGGACCCGTGACCTTACGCTGGCTGTGGGGAGGCTTGCGTGGAGCTGATCGGGCTGTTTTTTTTGGCTGTCCTTTTAGGGGCGGCTGCCTCAAGGCAGCTCGCGGATGAGTTCAAGGCTTGGACGCCTCGGCTTGTTGACGTGATCATTCGGCGCGCTGTCCGCCAATTGCCGGAGAATCAGCGCGAGCGGTTTGCGGAAGAGTGGCCGAGCCACGTCGACCAAATACCGGGTGAAGTTGGGAAGCTAATCGCCACTTTTGGTTTCTTGTTAGCTTGTTGGAAAATGGGTGAAAGCGACGCTCACGCGAAGCTCACGCGAAGCTCGGAAAAAAAATTGTAGTAGAAATTAAAGAAATTGTAGAAGTAGAAGAAGAGTTAGTGGCCCTTCCGCCCGTTGGCTGCAGGTCGAACATTTTGATGTCGAACATTTGGATGTCATACATGTCGAACGCCGACGATGCGGTGATGGCGACGATTCTCTTCAGGCACCGGCAACAAGCAGCTATTAGCGCGGCTAACCTCAGCTCTCCCCCGCTACCGCTACTGTTGGCCGCAACCCCAGCTCTGCCCCCCGCTGGCGGCTGATACTACCGAGCCGCTAAAATAAACCGATCTCGAGCGATTTCTTTGACTTTGACTACACTTCAAGGTTCATTTGCCTTACCCATATTTCCCACCCATTCCCGGTTCCCCCGCGGCCACGAAATACTCTGGAAAGCCAGGTTGTTTTGTCTCTGATCAAAAACCTTCTGCTCGAAGCCCGCGCTGCGGCGCAGGCCCTCATCGAGCTGACGACGGGTCCGCATATTCGCCTTGGCGTCACCGGACTGTCGCGGGCGGGCAAGACGATCTTCATCACCGCGCTTATCGAGCATCTGACTAAGGCAACGAGCCCGGCATTGCGCGGGAAAAAAAACCTTTTGCCCGTATTCCGGGTTCACGCCGACGGCCGGCTCATCGGCGGAATGCTCGAGCCGCAACCCGACGATGCCGTGCCCCGCTTCGTCTACGAGGATCATGTTGCCGCTCTGACCGGTCCCAAGGGCCGTCCCGGGGAACGCCATTGGCCGCAATCGACAAGGCGCATTTCCGAGCTGCGGCTGTGCCTTGTTTTCGACCAAAGAATCGGCCGGCGGCCGGGGCACCAATCGCTTACCATCGACATCGTCGATTATCCCGGCGAATGGCTGCTCGATTTGCCGCTGCTTGGCAAATCCTTTGGGCAATGGTCGCGCGAAGCCTTCAGTGCCTCGGCAAATGCGGCCAGGGCGCCGCTCTCGGCGAAATGGCGCGCGCTTGCCGCCAGCACCGATCCGCGCGCCAAGGCCAATGAAGAGCTGGCCCGCCGCGAGGCCGAACTTTTCACCAATTACCTGCGCGCCTGCCGCGCCGATGAATATCATTTTTCGAGCCTGCCGCCGGGCCGTTTCCTGATGCCGGGCGACCTTGAAGGCTCGCCTGCCCTCACCTTCGTGCCGCTCGCCGTCGAGGAAGGCGAAATCTACCCGCCGGACTCGTTCGCCGCCATGATGGAACGGCGCTACGAGGCCTATAAGACGCATGTCGTCACACCGTTTTTTCGCGACCATTTCGCAAGGCTCGACCGGCAGATCGTCCTCGTCGACGCGCTCGCCGCATTGAACGCGGGGCCGGCCGCGATGCGTGACCTCGAAACCGCCCTCACCGATGTTCTCGCCGCGTTTCGCGTGGGGCGCGGCAATCTGTTGTCGGCCTTGTTCCGGCCGAAGATCGACAAGATTCTGTTCGCCGCGGCAAAGGCCGATCATTTGCACCACACAAGCCACGACCGACTCGAGGCGATTTTGCGGCATCTCACCAAAAGAGCCATCGCCCGCGTCGAGACGGTTGGCGCCGAGGTCGATGTCATCGCGCTGGCGGCTGTCCGGGCAACGCGCGAGGGCATGGTCGGCGCCCCCGATGAACCCACGCTTGAAGCCGTCATCGGCACCCCGCTCGAAGGCGAGCGGATCGGCGATGAGATTTTCGATGGACAGGCGGAGGCGGCGATTTATCCCGGTGAACTCCCGATTGATCCCGAAGCGGTGTTTCGCGACGGTCCGCGCATCGAGCCAAATGAAATCGACTACCGCTTCGTCCGTTTCCGTCCTCCCGTCCCGGTCCGGGCAGAGGATGACTCGTTGCTTCCGCCGCCCCACATACGGCTCGACCGCGCGCTCCAGTTTCTCCTTGGCGACCGGCTCGGCTAATGCCCTCGACAAAGGCTTGTTTTGATGATTGACCAGACAAGAGCTTTGCCAATTCCCAATGACCACGAAGTGCTGCGGCAAGGGATTAACGAGGTCTTGCGTGGCCGTTGAACCAAAACCCCGCCCGCGCGCGTTCCGTCTCGGTGCTATGACCCCAGAGCCTGGCGCCGCGGCCCCGAAAGAGGCCGTGGTGATCGAAACCACGGCCGATCCCTACGAGGCCGAGGCCGAGGCTTTTCTGGCCGGTCGTGATGCTGGCGAAGAGGCAGTCGAGGCCGCGCAGAAACAAGGCGTCGCTGCCCGCTCGCTATTGTCTTGGGGCGGTCTTTTCTGGTCGGCCGCGGGCGGCCTCGTTTCGCTCGGTTTCGGGCTCTGGCTCTCCCGGCTCATCGACGATCTTTTCGCCTGGTCCCCGGCCTTCGGCGCCGTTGGTCTTACGCTTGCGGGCGCCGCTGGAACCGCGCTTTTCGTTCTCGCTATTCGGGAAATTGGCGGTATTCTGCGCCAACGCCGTATCGCGGAACTTCATATTGGGCTCGCCCGCGCGCGCGAAAAGGACGATTTTAAAGAGGCACGGCGCCTCGTTAGGGAACTTTCCGCGCTCTATTCCGCAAGGCCCGATACGGCGCGCGCGCGCGCTCAATTGCGCAAAGTTGCGCGTGACATCGTCGACGGGCGCGATCTCATCGACATCGCCGAACGCACGCTCATTGAGCCGCTCGACTTGGACGTGCGCCGCGAAATCGCGAGCGCGGCAAAGCGCGTGTCCATGGTGACGGCGCTTGCGCCGCGCGCGATCATCGACGTCGTCTTTGTCGCGGCGCAGGCGATAAGGCTCATCCGGCGCATCGCGATGATCTATGGCGGCAGGCCCGGCTTTTTTGGGTTTCTCAAGCTCTTGCGCTCGATCGTCTCGCATATCGCGATCACCGGCGGCATGGCGGCTGGCGACAGCATCCTGCAGCAATTCCTCGGCCATGGGATCGCCGCGAAATTGTCGGCCCGCCTCGGCGAAGGCGTTCTTAACGGTCTGTTGACGGCGCGCGTAGGACTTTCCGCCATGGCCGTCTGCCGGCCTATGCCTTTTGGGAGCGGGAAGGCACCAAAGGTAGCCGACGTCGCGCCTTTTTTGTTCAGGAGCGAGAAGAAGGAGTGAGCGCGCGGACGGCCTCCACTTGCGGGTGTAACCGTTCTTGGACGAATGTCTCTGCCTTCGCTCTAGCGCAGCGAAGGCAGCAACGGCGTTATGGGACGATTTTGCACGCTCACTCCTTCTTGGTAAGGCCTGTAACGAAGGAAACTAGCAGGAGGCCACCGACCCAGCCGAACACAGTCTCGAGCAACTGCATATAGTACACGAAATTCGTTGGGATTTCGAGGCACCCCAAAGTATTAGGAAGTTTGAGTTCGAATTGGATGGGCGCAGCAGGCGCAGGCTGCCAGGCCGATTTTTGACCAAGTCCGATGACCGGAATCATGACGTCGGCGGAATAGATCCATGCGTTGAAGGGCACTACTGGTCTGATTCATTCGGACGATT
>QHBR01000240.1 GCA_003244015.1 Hyphomicrobiales bacterium
TCCGTTTGCGAGCCGATTGACAGTCGTAATCTCGCAATGAGTTTCGAGGCTAGGCGATTAGCCTCTCTTGAGATGAAAGGGTGACGCGCCGAAGACGGCGAGCCGGAAAGAACAATTCGCCGTCTCGCGGTTGAAGAGCCTCGATCGAATTGACGTCGTTCGCATTGATCTGATCGATCTACCGGCCAGCGATGGCGATGTCGCGACGCACTCTCGACTCGAGTTGAACCTCATCGAGGCGATGCTTCAACACGTCGCCAATGCTAATGACACCAACGAGCCGTTTGCCTTCCTTGACGGGAGATAGCGGAGACGCCGGTCCGTCATCACCCTCGCAACCTCAGCGATGCTGCTGTCAGGCGAGCATGTGACGACCGCCGTGCTCATCAGGGCCGACGCTGGCAAGGCATGAAATTCCTTTCCATAGACGGCAAGACTGAGCGCCACATCCCGCTCGGTTATGATGCCGTCGAGTGAATCGCCATCACTGCTCGCGATCATCGCGCCAACGCCTTCTTGGCGGAGCCGCCTCGCTACCGCCTGAATAGTTTCAGCGGGACGGACAGTCATTACGGCGGTTCCCTTGACCTTTAGAATGTCTGCTCGCATGATCCGTCTCCTCGAACGATGATAGGCTCCATGAATTTCGGAGGCGCCCATTCGAGGGGCAGCGCACCGCTTCATGTTCCGGATCGCCAACTGAAATCGCCAGCCATCCACGCATCAACAATTTTCTGTAATTTGGAGTGAATGGTTACACACGGCCGACAGGACACCTGTTCGCTTAGTATTCGTGAAATCGCGCCCATTACCGATCGGTCGTTTGCAATCCCTCTCCATTGCCGGAATGAGGTCCGGGTGGGTCGAAAAAAACTCCAGCGCGAGGCGGGGGACCTCGCACTTGAGCACGACTGACGACAATGAGGCGGCGTCGTCAGACCGTCACGTCACCTTCCACACGCGGGAGGCGAAGACGCTATCGACTGGAGTGTGCAGGACGCGGCTGGCCGCACGTGGCACAAAACAATGCGTAATGCGGCGCACGGACTCCGAACGGCGCCGGCCTATTGCAGTCTGGCGACGAACCGCTGGAATTCCGGCGATTCACGAAGCAGCCGGTTCGCCAGCGCCCGAACGCGGTCAACCTGTTCCGCTTCCAGCGACAGGGTTGTCGGTATCTCGTTAAAGGCACGCCGCTCCGCGGGACCGCGTATCTTGTCATAGGTAAGGACTGCAAACTGTCGGTCGACGGGCGGCTTACCCCTCCGGCTCGGACGCCGGCTGACACGGTTGGCCCACTGCCTGAATCCGTGCTCGGCGAGGCCTACCGTTTCGCTGTTCGTGTTGCCGATAGCGGAGTAGAACGACGCGGTAATATTCTCGATCAGCCCTGGTTCGCGACCCTGCTTCGACCAGACAAAGTCTTCGTAGGTTTGCGCATTGGCCACGACGACGAGGACCCTGGATACCGTGTCCAGCCTCTTCTGAGCGAACGCGCCCGTCATGTCGGCGACGTTGCCATAATGCATGACGGGGCTCATCATCGACCCGCGCACGCCGAGGTTGTCGGTGACGCCGTCGTCCACCAGCCGCACAATGGGCATTCTGGCTGACTCACAGTACCTCTCCAGCGCCAGAGCAACCTGATACTCGCGGCTGTAGATATCTCGGGTCTTCAGCGCGTTGTGGACCCAGGAATCGCGTCTTTCCCAGCAATTGAGGTCGAAGTTGCGCACGGCGATCGGCGCGAAAATCCCCGGCACCGCGGAGGAAGCCATCACCGCGTTCGCGACGGGATAGTCAGCGATACTCGAACACAAGAAGTCGAACTGCTGCTGGATGAATGAGAACGTCATCCCGGTATTGGGATCTCTGGAGTTGATGACAATAAAAAGTCGCGGCCTCGAAAGCATGTCCGAAAACATCTTTTTTTCGAAAATGTTCTCGCCGAGCCACTGGGCCGCGAGATCGGAGCGCTGCCTCCAGGAACGGACGTGGTAACATCGACCTCGTCCAATAAACGGCGATGGCGACCATGGGCCATCACGGTAGTGTCGCGCAGCTCCTCGAGAACGCCATATGCAAACGCGGCCGAGCGCGTGCCGCCGCCCGAAAAGGCGAGAGCGATGAAAGTATCGTCCGCCTTCCGTTTGGTCACGGGGCCCGATGTGAAGCCGGGACTTCGGCCGCCACGGACCCTATCGAAGCGTTCCAGGCCCTGCTCGCACAGCCGGCTGACACGAGCAGGAGTCCGAACACGGCGGGGAGTCTCAAGACGCGAATTGCCACATCTCGCCCCCTTCTCCGCAGACGCCAATTCGATGCAACCGATCCGACGAGACTCGTCTGGACGGCGGAAATAATGACATCCACGCACCGACAAACGCCGGCTGGCCGAAGTCCGCGCGGGTGCCTGGTCCATGGATGACGCCCGAGTATCCGATCTTCGACATCAGGATTGACCGCGCCGGTTCAAGCGCCCGTACCGCCCGCTCGCGCATCCCGGTGCATGGTCTCCGTCACCAAGAGGCACGCTTGCCTGTAGCGCAGCCCGCCCCTGTTGCGAATAGAATTCGCGGCGCCTCGCCTGAAGGTTACATTTGCGGTCGCTTGCCCCTTATGCATTCCTCGGAAAGGACGGGGACCTCGGACGGTGGCGACTTGCTCCGTGATGGTCTAAGTTCGGGCCCGCCCGAACGGTCCTGCTTTCCAAGCTGGATTGCGGCAAGGGCGAGGAAAAGTCCTGGTCCGTTGAAGAATATGATACCGCGGCAATCTGCATGAGAGATAGTGCCGACACCAAGACGAGGCGTGACCGCGAGGAGCATTGGCGCGCGCTCATGCGGTCTGGCCAGAATGGCGACGGCAAGGCCTATGCGCAGCTTCTGTCCGAACTTCTCCCTCTGCTGCGGCGTGTCGTGACCCACAAATGGCCGAGCGCACCCGACGTCGAGGACGTCGTACAGGAGGTCTTGGTGTCGCTTCACACGGTACGGCACACTTACGATCCGAACCGCCCGTTCATGCCCTGGGTCATGACAATTACGAAGTGTCGCTTCGCCGACGCCGCGCGACGCAGATATGCCAGAAGCGCCAATGAAACGACAGTCGACGTTTTTCCTGAAACCTTTTCGGGAGACCAAACGAAGACCGAACAGGAGACGAGTACCGATCAGGAGGATCTCCGTAAGCTCATGTCAACTCTACCAGGTGGACAGCGCCAAGCGATCGAATTGCTCAAGATCCAAGGGCTGTCATTACAAGAGGCGTCAAGAGTCGCCGGAAAGAGCGTCGCATCGCTCAAGGTCGGCGTACACAGAGCCATCAAGGCGATGCGAGATGCATTGGAACGAAAGACCTGAGACCGATGCGGACCGAGGAACTCATCGCGACCCTCACCGAGAATTGCTCGCCCGTCCGGCCGCTCGCACATCCAGAATGGCGAGCCGTTCCCTGGTTTGCGATCTCGCTCGGCTATGTCGCGGCTGTTGTCGCAGCCATGGGCCTGCGCCTGGACATATCCACGAAACTCGCCGATTGGCGCTTCTTGGCGGAGGTCGGGGCAGCGCTTGCGACGAGCATGATGGCCGCTGCGTCGGCCTTTTGCGCTGGATGCCCGGGGCGTCCGGTTTGGGAGCGCTTTGCGCCGGTCCCATTCCTGGCGCTCTGGCTCGCCAGTCTCGGCATAGAGTGCTGGCGCGACTGGCTCGCCTCCGGCGGCGCAGGACTCGCCATTCGGCCGGACCTCATGTGTCTTCCCGTCATTTTGGCGATCAGTATTGTCCCAGGCGTCCTGATTTTAATCATGATCCGGCGAGGAGCCCCCATTGCACCCATCAGCACCATGGGTCTTGCCGCCCTCGCGGCGGCGGCTCTAGGAGCCGCGGGGCTTCGGTTGTTCCATACCGAGGACGCCAGCATCATGGTGCTTGTCTGGCAGTTCGGCTCAGTCGCATTGCTGACGGGGCTCGAAGCGATTTTTGGACGGCGCATTCTGCGCTGGCCGACGCTGCAAGAGGCGCTCGCGGCCGATCGGCACAGCCCGCGCTGACGCGCCACTGCCTGACAAATTTGGACATTGCACGCCAGCCCGCCCATGAGGCGAACTCCTTTGTCGGTCAAGCGCCGGTAGGGAGTGAACCACTGAGCGCGCTGCTTCGCACGTGCGATTTGGTTCTGGTACGGCAACCCGATTTTCTAAGCTGAGCCAGGTCGCGCAGACGCCTATGTAACCTTTCCTAGCCGCATGCGAACTCAAAAAGGAGCGGGTCGACAACCCGCCTTGCGGAGACGACGGCTCTCTGGCCGAGAACTCTTTTCGTCCCGCCGGCGTCCTCTCGTCCGATCCACGCTGGAGTGCCTGATGGCCGTATTTGTTCTGCTGCTTCTGCTGACGCTATTCGTCGCCTACGCGAACGGCGCCAACGACAACTTCAAAGGCGTCGCCACCCTATTTGGCGCTAACGCGACCGATTACAAGACGGCCATTACCATCGCAACATTTGCCACTTTCGCAGGATGCGTCGCGTCGATTTTCGTGGCCGACGCGCTTGTTAAAGCCTTTTCCGGCAAAGGGCTCGTGCCGGATGTCATCGCCGCGTCGCCCGTCTTCCTGCTGGCTGTCGCCACCGGCGCGGGCTTGACGGTGATGCTCGCTGCCATCCTCGGCTTTCCAATCTCGACCACGCATGGATTGACCGGCGCGCTGGTTGGCGCGGGATTCGTGGCGGCGGGCGACAAACTCAATCTTGGCGTACTCGGATCTGCTTTCTTCTTGCCATTGCTGATGAGCCCTGCCATCTCGATCCTGCTTACGATGCCACTTTACAGGATCGCGCACGGCCTGACCGGTCGACTCGGAGTCACGAAGGAAAGTTGTGTGTGCATCGCGCCCGGCGAATTCGCCCCGGTCGCGCAGACGATGGCGATTCCCTCGGATCAATGCTATGCCACGGACATCCCAATTGGGGCCGGCCCGATACTCCCGAATATCAGCGTCAGCACCGGATGCGCGCCAGCCTGCGTGGATAAGTACTACGGCGCCGTGTTTGGCATCACCGCTCAGAAGCTGATCGACACTGTGCATTATCTCAGCGCTGTCGCCGTTAGCTTCGCGCGCGGTCTCAATGACACGCCGAAGATCGTCGGTTTGATGCTGGTGGTCAAGGCCCTCGACCTTCGCGTCAGCATGCTGGCTGTAGCCGCAGCCATGGCCTTGGGCGGCTGGATCAACGCCCGCAAGGTCGCGGAGACCATGAGCAAGAAAATATCGACAATGAACGACGGTCAGGCGCTGACCGCCAATCTGGTTACCGCCTTCTTGGTTATCTTCGCCAGCCGTCTCGGCATGCCAGTGTCGACGACCCATGTCTCTGTTGGCGCCATCACTGGGATTGGCATCGTCAATGGCTCCGCTAACAAGAGTGTCGTCGGCGGCATTCTGATGTCGTGGCTTTTGACACTGCCAATGGCAGCGGCGCTCAGTGCAATGGCCTATCTCATCTACGTGGTCACTCTCTAGTCAGGTCACTTATCGAGGAGTTCACGACATGGATGCCTATCTCTCTGTTGCCCGTGACGTATACAAGGAGGCTGCGCTCAATCCTCAACAGGGGCTGTGCTGCACCACAACCCCCGTCTGGCGACTGCCGGAGCTCAGCATACCCTCGAAAATGTTGGAGATGAACTATGGCTGCGGCAGCACCGTCAATCCAAGCGATCTCGCTGGAAACCCATCGATCCTCTATGTCGGAGTCGGTGGCGGCATGGAAGTATTACAGTTCGCATACTTCAACCGGCAAAAGGAGAGTGTGATCGGTCTCGATGTCGTCGACGAGATGCTGGAGGCCTGCCACGACAATCTCATTATAGCAGAGGCAATGAATCCTTGGTTCAGACGCGAATTCGTGGACCTGAGAAAAGGAGACGCGCTCAATCTGCCTATCCGCGACGAGATCATTGATGTGGCGGCGCAGAACTGCCTGTTCAATATTTTTCACGACGACGACCTGGAGCAGGCGCTTTCCGAAATGTATCGCGTTCTGAAGCTGCGTGGGAAGCTGATCTTGAGCGATCCGGTCTGCGAGACTCCTATGCCTGACCACCTCAAGAACGATGAACGCCTGCGCGCGCACTGCCTGACCGGCGCCCTGCCGCTTGCCGATTATATCAAACGCTTGACCGATATCGGCTTCGGGACGATCGAAGTGCGCGCCAGAAGGCCGTATCGCATGCTGGCGCCGCGCCATTATCCGACAACGGAGCTGATAAGGATCGAAAGTGTAGAGATATGCGCCATCAAGGATCCGATCTCCGCCGACGGTCCCTGCGTTTTCACCGGCAAGACGGCGATCTACTATGGAGACGCCGAGTTCTTCGATGACAAGAAAGGCCACGTTCTCCTGCAAAATCAGCCAATGGCGATCTGCGACAAGACAGCGGCGGCGCTTACCGTGCTCGCACGGGACGACATCTTCATTTCGGAGTCGACATGGTTCTATGACGGTGGCGGTTGCTGTTGAAACAGAACAAAAGAGACGAGCAATTGCCGCCAACTCGACGGTCGAATGGAGCTTTAACGCCGCGGGGATTGGTCTCATGGTTGGGGCATCGGCTGGCCGGCTTTCTCACCAAGCGGGGTCATGTCGATGGCGCCGCTCCAGCGTCGCTTCCGGAACAATTGCTCGCCTGCTTGCAGCCAGCGGATGTCTTGCTCGTCGAAGGCCATAGCCGGGAGCACCGCCATAAAATATCTGTCACAATCGACTTGGTTGCATGCCGCGCTCTATGTCGGCTCGCAGTTGGCCGAGGCCGGCGGGAATCCGGCTCACTGTTTCATCGAGGCAGACCTGGTTGCTGGCGTGAAAAGCGTGGGCATCGACATGTTCGCTGGCCTGCACACGCGAATCTGCCGCGCAGTCGGATTGAACGATGACGACCGCCGCGCGGTCACCTCTTTCGCCATCCAGCGGCTCGGGCACCTTTATGACCTTCGCAATATCATCGATCTTGCCCGTTATCTCCTTCCGACACCGCGCGTTCCCTTGCGCTTTCGTCGGCGCATGATCGCGCTGGGCAGCGGCGATCCGACTCGCGCAATTTGTCCGCCGCCGATTGCGCAGGCCTTGCAATCGATTAGGTATCCAATCTTGCCCGACATCAGCTTTCGCAGCGCAAACAAAATCGACTCCCCGGTTGCGTCGAGGAAATCCTGCGGATTCGGCACCACAGGCTGTTTGTGCCACGAGACTTCGACGTCTCGCCGTATTATCAGGTGATCAAGCTCAGAATTGCGGCTGGTTTCGATTTCAAGGGGCTGATCTGGGAAGACCTGCCGCCCGTGCTTGAAAGCGCTATACATCTTGGCTCTGTCGCAATTCGACCGATCCGCCGGCGCGTCGGGAGCTTCGCGCCCGATCACATAAAGTATCTTGGCGCCGGCGCCGATCACCCCCTTCATCGTGCCCGACACTTTGGACACGCCGATGCGCCGCCTGTAGCGCACTGGAATCTCTACTGTCGGGACGCCGAGCTTGGCGGCGCGGATTTGCATCTCGACCGTCCAGCCGTAATTTTGATCCGTGAGAGCAAGACGTGCGAGGGCGTCACGACGGATAGCGCGGAATGGCCCGAGATCCGTGAAGCGCACTCCCCAAATCCTGGCGATGAGCCAACAGGCCAGCCAGTTGCCGAACAGCTGCTGAGACGTCAGGGCGCCGGGATCGCGCGCCCCAACGTTCTGGACCCGACGACGAATTCAGCGGCGCAGGTCGCGGTGGGCTCAAGCAGTGCGTCCATCTCGGAGGGATCGTCGCTGGCATCGCCGTCGAGAAATATGATCGCGTCCACGGGCGGCATGGCGGCTAGCGCCGATAGACATGCCCGTCCGTAGCCCGGGTGTGGCTCGCGCACGACGCGCTCGCGCACGACGCGCGCGCCCATGGCGGAAGCGATCTCGGGCGTTCCGTCCGTCGAAATCGTGTCGACGACCCAAGAGGGAATGGCGCGCAAGACTTTCGGCAACAACGCGGACTCGTTCTTGACCGGGATCACGACGCCGGTCAAGGGCCGCCCGGGGCGCTCACCACCGTCATGCGCGGGCGCTCCGAATATATGCAGCCGCGCGTGGCGCGAAACCTTGCCATAGGAGCGACGCCCAGACAGGCGCCGCATGCAGGAAGGCGACCTGGGGAAAAAACAAATAGTAGATCGGAAGAGTCACGGAAGCGAGCAATAGCGGCCAGCATTGAAGGAGGGCGGCAACTGCGCCAAAAAATGCGCTCAGAAGAAAACGAGCGTGCAACGTGAAATTGATGTCGTCGGCGCAGCAACGTTCACGTTCATGCTCCTGCTGCCCGTGAATCAGCGTTGCACGTCATTGAGTCCCCAGTCATAGACGTAGCCGCTGATCGATTTGACGGCTTCGAGTTGTTTTACGAGGTCAGGCGCGGCGTAGGTGCGAAGATGCTTCAAGACGCCCTCGTCATTGCCTCCAAAATCCGCCTTGAACCAGCTATAGATTGACGACACGACGACACCATTTGGTCCCACGGTACCCCTCGAGGGTGATTGACGTAAGCCCTGGCCGCAGCATTGAGCTGGGCGTCGAGTTTGGCGCCGGTAAAGGCCTCAGTCTGCAAATTCGGACAGCCGATTGAGGCGCAATTGACCGCGTAATGGACGCGCGGATCTTTGACCATGGGGCGCAGAATGCCATGTTCGATGTCATCGAGGCTGAGAACAACCCCTTTCACATTCAGAATCTTGGCTTTCCACGGGCCTCCCGTCACCACCGCGACTAAGCCGCCGCCCAGCGATATGTCCTTGATCGACTTAACCGGGTAATTGTCGAGGACGACGTCGATCGTCTTAGCATTGTAAAGATTGACGAGAAACGCAAACTGCTCCCTCCTATCCAGTGTCTGTGAGTCGACTGACTCAAGGCGCCGGATATAGAGCTTGAGATCTTCGTGACCAGCACGCTTGAAGGCGGCGTAATCCGACCGGTTCAGTCCGTCGGCTCCGGGCTTTACGTAAGCCTTAAGCAGACGATCCCACGCAGAGTGATCGACGGTTTGGGCCGAACCCGGCGCCGCCTCCCGGAAGAGGTCTGTCAGTTCGCTGGCGCTGGCTACGCTGCAAAGCGGGACGCCGAAAATAACGACGACGCCGACGGCGACCGCGAATAGCCGGCGTATCAGGCACTCGCGCGACGGAAAAATAGTCTTAATGTGGACGTTCTTCATCGTTCCTCCGCCGTCGCTGGCTTAATCCGCATCGCCGACTGGCTGCTGCTCTAGTTCGCAGGCAAAGAAGAAAGGTTACAGTCTGCCGAAACGATTTAGCGCGGAAAAACTTTCTGCGGTTTGACGGAGGCGTGGCGACAGTGGTACGGCGTTGCGATACTGTACGCATGTGACCCCCGCTCGAACCCGGCGAGTCCATAGCGACCGACAGTGAGGCGACCGGCTTGACTAGATTGTGAGAAGAAACGCGTGAGTGAAAACTCTTTCCTTCGCAAACTGTCGATTATCGTTCCGGCGCTGAATGAAGAATTGACGATTTCTGAGACGCTCGGCCAGCTTGCTCCGCTTCGCGAACAGGGAGCGGAGGTGATCGTCATCGATGGCGGAAGTTCGGACGCGACCGTCGAACGAGCCCGCAATCTCGCCGATCTGGTTCTTTCCGCGCCACGCGGCCGGGCTTCGCAGATGAATGCCGGGGCGCTCTCCTCGCGAGGAGCCGCGCTGCTATTCCTTCACGCCGACACCGCGCTTCCCAAAGATGCGGATCGGCCGCTTCGTTCCTTCCTTGAAGATCCGGAACAGATTTGGGGACGGTTCGACGTGCGCATATCCGGCAACCATTGGCTGCTTCCCATAGTCGCCCGCATTATGAATCTTCGCTCTCGCCTGACCAGGGTCGCTACCGGCGATCAAGCCATTTTCGTGCGAACGGCTGCATTCGAAGCGGTCGGCGGCTTTCCCGATCTCCCGCTCATGGAAGACATCGAGTTGTCACGCCGGCTCATGCGCCTTGCGCGGCCCATCTGTCTGCGATCGAAAGTCACGACTTCCGGACGGCGCTGGGAGAAGCACGGCGTCATGCGGACGATCATTCTCATGTGGCGTCTTCGTTTCGCCTATTGGTGCGGCGCCGATCCAAATGAACTCGCCAAACGCTATGGCTAGCAACCTCGCACCGATTGAACAGATCGGCATCGCGATCATGGCGAAAGCGCCGATGCCTGGTTTGACGAAAACCCGCCTGATTTCGGCGCTCGGGACGGAGGGCGCCGCCGAATTGCAACGTACCATGATCTTACGGACTGTCGCGACTGCATTGGAAGCAGGCATCGGCTCCGTGTCGGTATGGTGTGGCCCAGATACACAGCACCGCTTGTTCCAGGACATTGCATCAAAACATCCCGTGCAGCTGCATGAACAAAGCGCCGGCGACCTAGGCGACCGGATGCACGCCGCATTCGTTGCCGCGACCGCCGTATCGCCGACGTTGCTGATCGGCGTCGACTGCCCGACTATGGCGCCGGCCCATCTTCGCCGTTGCGGGGAATGCTTATGCCGCGGCGACGACGCGGTGTTTTTGCCCGCCGAAGATGGCGGCTACGTCCTAGTCGGCCTGTGGCGGCCCCAGGCGCGGCTTTTCAAGAACATTGAATGGGGCGGCTCGACAGTCATGGCCGTCACAAGGGAGCGCCTTCGCCAACTGAACTTGATCTGGTCCGAACCGGAAAAATTGTGGGACCTGGACAGACCGGACGATTTACAGCGCTGGAAGGCGATCTCCAATAACGCAACTTGATGCGTTCGATGTTTGTTCCCAGTCGCATTTAATCGTGAGACGCCTCCTTTAGTTTTGGAGGCCCCCGCGCCGGAAAACGAATCCGGACAATTATGGAAGCCTACCCCCACAAAAAAGCGATTTTTTTGTAACCTTGTTCTAGACGACCACCTCGGAATTCAGCGTGCGATGGACTGGACACTTATCGCCGATTTATAGGAGGCGGCGGCGCTGATCGTCGTCGAGCGAGCCGGACACCTCGATCTCTCGCTCGATCACATCGATTTTTCCATCCTTCGTCTCACAATCTGTGCAATCGGTCGCGTGAATCTTTCGATGCGACAACTGCACCGAGACCCGGGCTCGTTTGCAGGCAGATCAAGACGCGCCGCCAACAGAAACACCAGGACCACCGCGAGAGGCCACTTTTTTGCTCATTCGCATGATGCCCTTCCTCCCTATATCCGAATGGACTTGGCGCTCATCCGTGTCCGACAAGGGCCATCCAGCCGCCCCCTCGCACAACGAACATAACCCCGTTTACCATTGTCGGCGGTGCCTTCACCGACGGGGTCCGAAAACAGCCTCTGAGGGGAGAGCCGCCGCCGGGTGCCGCGGCGCGACAGCGCCGATGATGCGGCAGGTGTCACGCTGATCGCCGGTTGTGGGAGCCTGCCGAGAGTTGAATTACTCCGAGTCCGGTTGGGCGCGGTGAACCGCGGTATTGGCGTCGCGTAAGTCGCGTGTCACGTCGAAGGTACGGGCGCCCACCTCGGGGGGAGCGGGTTTGAGCCAGGGTGAAGCCGCCAGGGTGAGCTGGGTGTCCGACCGGTCCTTCGCCCAACGCTCCCGCATTGGCCGCCGGCTGAATTCGTAGTCCTTGTACCATCCTCTCATCTGGCCCATTGGTATTCCAACCATGCCTTCCCTCGTTCACCAATAGACCAGCTGAACGATGTCCGTCGTGGCCACGCAGGCGATGGCGCGCAAAAACTGGACCTCTGGCTCGTTCTTGAGATTGTCCGGCAACTTCTCAAGCAGCGTCTCCAAGTTGTGCCGAATGTCGTGCATGGCTCGGAAACCGTCCGTCCCCATACGGGTGCGGCTCGAATACCGGATTACTTTCTCTCTTTCCGAGACCTGTTCGAGAGTCCTTGCCAGCGGTGCGGAAAGGGAACAGATCCATCTGGAAGGCGAGCCGGGCTGCGGCGGGGATAATAGCTGAGAACGTATTGCAACGGCGTATTGGAAACTAGGCCGCCATCCCAATAGAACTCGCCATCGGCTTCCACCGCGGGAAACGCCGGGGGCAGCGCGCCGCTGGCCATGACATGCCGGGGCCGAATCTTCATCTCCGCATTGTCGAAGTAGCAAAAATTGCCCGTTCGCACATTGACGGCGCCCACGCTGAAGCGGGTTTCGCACGCATTGATGCGATCAAAATCGACCAGGCGTTCCAGCGTCGCCTTGAGCGGCTTCGTATCGTAGTAGCTGGTGGGACGGGTGGGCGTCAGCCATGCTGAAGGGTTGTGCGGTTCGAAGAACCCCGGCTGACCGAACAGCATGGCCAAGAGCGCGCCGGTGCGTCTGCCGATCTCGTTGAATGGACTTCCGGGGCTTGCGGGCCAATACGCCGACGGCGCCGTGATTCCCTCCCAAAACTCCCGCAGGCGGCAATGCGAGGTTCCGGCGCATTGCCGACGCCCCCGGCTTGGTAGCTGCCGAGGGCGCCGCCACCTTGCGGAACGAGGGCGACACGTTTGTCGTATGATGCGGGCCGCTTGGCAGACTCGGCAAAGACATTCTCTCTTTTTCGGTTGTCCCGGTCATAAATCCTCCGAACACATCAGCCGCGCGCCAACCAGTCTGCTTTCTGCTGCATAAAACAGCCGTGGCTGACCTCGATCAAATATTATGCGCCGTCGCGCCCTCACGGCGAGTCGACGACAGGCCGGCGTGTGCGGACCGAAGCGTCATCCCGTGAACAACCCAATGGGCTCAGTTGGACCGTCGATATCAAACAAGGTGGAACCGACGCAGTGGAGGCTTCGGGCTTCACTCCAAAATCGACAATCGCGTGGCCTGCCGCCAGATTGTTTCCGCGGGCTATCGTAGTGGCAATCGGACTAGCACTCTGGGGACCTCCACGAGACCTGGAGGCTCTGGCATGCCCCGCCGGAAGCTGACTCGCGAACCTGGCGTTCTCTCCACGGTATCGCCTTTCGACGGCAGCGGCCCTCATGGGTCTTAGCAGTGGCATTCTCTACATTTTCTACGGCACCGAGTTCTACGGCTCCTGGAGCGATACGAGCACATTGGAGCAGACGATGGCCTCCAATCGACGCGCAGGCTCTTTCGCTGCCACGTAGAGAGCACAATGCCGGCGAGCAGGTGCCGAACCGCGGCCAGTGGATGGGCCGCGGCCATGCGCTCATCACGACGAACGTTTGGACCGCGACCAATCGGACAGTTCATGTGCTCGCGACACCGATCGTGACAGTCTCTTGAAAATACCGTAATTAACCCCTAGTAGCACGGATATTGCACCGTGCTACTAGGGCATGAAGTTGATTGTATGGTGAAAAGGTCCGTTCTCGACGAAGCGATAGTGCTGCGGCTTGCCGCCCCGCCCAAGGGCAAGCGGGCCTATTATTACGATCAGGCCGTTCCAGGTTTCGGGGTGGCAGTTACTGACAAGGGAACGAAGACGTTCATCTATTACCGCAAGATCGGCGGCAGCCCGAAACGCATCACGCTGGGGCATTTCCCGGAAATCTCGGTGGACGCGGCTCGGCAACGGGCAAAGGAGGCCGAAGACGCCATTGAAAGCGGCGTTGTTCCCAGCGAGGACATTGGTGGCGAGCCGAAGGAGATCGCTGTCCGGACCGCGGCCTCTCCCCAAAGACGGGCGCTTTACCTGGGAATAGGAGCAGCCGCCGCAATGCTGTGCATCCTCGTTCTGGGTAGCCTTGGCACTGGCGTTCTAAGCCACTGGAAATCCGACGAAGCGCTTCAGTCGGTTATCTCTTTCGCCATCGACGACCACCTTAACCATCGGGAAGTGAGTTTCCGCTCGGAAGACCCGGCGGAAATCAAAAAGGCGCTGGGACACGAGCTTCCCTTTGACGTCGAGATACCCCGTATCGACCCTGATTTTAACGTAGTCGGCGGGCGAGCGTACAAGGTAGGGGCGAATTCCGTCGCCTACAGCCTCTGGAACGCCAAGAATGCCATGTCTATTCGCTACTACGGTTCCGGCGGGTGGATTTTGGGGTAAGCCCGGCGGATACGCCCCAGCGATCGCGGTCATTATGGGCGTGATCGCCTATACGCGGATACCCAAAGACCTGCTGCCGCTTTTCCGCATTCCCGCCGTGCAGGTGCTCACGCTCTATCCCGGCATGCCGACGGAGGTCGTGGAGAAGGACATCACCACCCGCCTCGAGCGCTGGACGGGGCAATCGATCGGCATCTACAAGCAGGAATCCCGCTCGATGCTGGGCGTCTCGATCGTCCGCGATTATTTCCGCTCCGACGTGGACATTAGCAGTGCGCTTTCCCAAGTGACGTCGCTCGCCATGAGCGATCTCTATTACCTGCCGCCGGGAACGATCCCACCAATGGTGATGCCTTTCGACCCAACCGCTACGGTGCCGCTCGCGCTGATTACCGTATCCAGCGAGAGCATGAGCGAGAAAGACCTTTACGACATCGCCTATTTCGACTTACGGAACCGCTTGCAGGGAATTTCCGGCGTGATCGCGTCCGCCGTTTATGGCGGCAAGCTGCGGCGCATCATCGCGCGTGTGTCGCCGAAGAAGCTCGCCGCCTATAACCTCTCCTCGCTGGACGTAGTCAAGTCGCTCAATAATTTCAACACGCTGATTCCCGCCGGTGACATAAAATTCGGCGACATGGACTATCAGATTGTATCAAATTCCCTTGTCAACGACGTGAAGCAAATGGACGGGTTTCCCATCCGTTCGAGCCTTGATGGGAAGGAAGTGCTGATCTCCGACATCGGCTTCACCGAGGACACATCAGAGATTCAGAGCAACGTCCGGGTCAATGGCAAGCGGCAGGTCTACATCCCCATCTACCGCCAGCCGGGTGCCAACACCATCGCCGTGATCGACGAGATACGCAACTCCATCGAGGAAATATTGACCCGCCTGCCCAAGGGCATCAATATCGACCTGGTGGCCGACCAGTCCGCTTTCGTCCGCCAGGCCATCCACAGCGTCGTCATGGAAATGGTCCAGGGCGCGCTGTTGTCCTCGGAGGTTTCAGAGCTTCGCTTTCCACGGCGTTCACGATTCCGCTGGCGGTCCTGGCGACCTTCGCCTGTCTCGCACTGGCAGGCGATACCCTGAACGTGATGACGCTGGGCGGGCTGGCATTGGCGATCGGCCCGTTGATCGACCACTCCATTGTGGTAACAGAAAATATCGTCCGTCAACGCACGCTCGGTCTGAGTGCCGCTCAGGCCAGCTTGACCGGCACGCAGCAAGTCATGATGCCGGTTCTGGCGGCAACCGTCACCACCGTGATCGTGTTTGTGCCCGTCTTTTTTCTCCAGGGCATCACCAGCTTCCTGTTCGCGCCTCTGGCGCGAACCGTAATGTTCGCCGTCGGCGGCGCGGTGGTGATTTCTATCGCGGTGATCCCGCTCTTCATGCGCCATTTCTCCGGAGGCGGCGAGCCCAGGGATTACTGGTTCCAGAGCACCTTCGAGCGTTTCCGCCTCGGCTACCAATGGCTGCTCGGCAAGGCTGTCTCGGCCCGTGTCCTAATCTACGCCCTGTGCGCCGGGCTGCTTGTTCTGACGGTGATATTGTTTGGCCGGCTGCGCACGGTCATCGCCAATATCGGCGTGCTCTATGACTGGCCCGCCGCTTACACGCCCAATTCCGGACCACAGGATGCTTTTTTCGAGATTCAGCTGGATGACAAGCGACAGCGCTCCAGCCAGTATTACGCGGCGCTGCTCAGGGAAAAAATCTCGGCGAAATACCCGCACGCGGAATTCGTCCTGGACACCGGCAGCATCCTGACGGCAGCGCTGACCCTCGGCCTGTCCTCGCCCATCAACATCGAAGTGATTGGCAATAAGCTCGAGAATGCGCGCGACATCGCGCAGCAGATCGTCAGAAGCATCAGCAATATTCCGGGGCTGGTGGATGTGAATATCCAGCAGCGCATCGACTACCCGCAGATCACCGTCGATATCGACCGTCGCAAATCCGCCGCCATGGGGCTTGACGTAGTGGATGTCGTCAAGAACCTGGTGTCGGCCACTAATTCCAGCGTCAATTTCCAACCTGCGTTCTGGATCGATCCCAAGAACGGCAACCATTATTTTGTGGGCGCCCAATACAAAGAGGCGGATCTGGTCGCCCAGTCCACGCTAGAAAATATCCTGATTACCTCGCCGAAGCAGGACAAGCCGGTCGCCCTCAAGGAGATCGCCACGTTCGGCCGGGCCTCGGCCCCGACGGAAGTCACTCATTACGAGATTAGCCGGGTTACCAATATTTCGCCAATGTATCGGGCCGTGACATCGGCTCGGTGTCGAAAGAAATCGAACAACGTCTGCAAACGATTCAGCCGCGGGAAGGCTATAAAATCCGGATGCGCGGCGAAACAGCCAATCTCAAGGAGTCCTTCGCCAATCTCGGCTATGGCTTCGGCTTGGCCGTGGTGCTGATATATTTGGTGCTGGTCGCCCTGTTTCGTTCGCTTGCGGAGCCGCTCATCATCCTGATCACCGTGCCGCTGGGACTGGCGGGTGTGGCGGGCGCGCTGTGGCTCACGGGCACGACTTTCAATATTCAGTCCTTCCTCGGAATCATCTTCATGGCGGGGGTGGCCGTTTCCAACGGCATCCTCATCGTAGAATTCGTCAATATCAAATACCGGGAGGAGCATATGCCCCTTCGCGACGCCATTGTTGAAGGCACTTCGTTCCGGCTGCGGCCTATCCTCATGACTTCATTCGCCGCCATGCTGGCGCTCTTGCCGATGGCGATCGGGGTCGGCCACGGCGCAGAAGCCAACGTGCCGCTGGCACGCGCCGTCATCGGCGGACTGCTTGTCTCGTCCCTTCTGTCGCTCTTCGTGGTGCCCTGTCTCTATTATTCCTTCAACCGAAGGCAGAAATCGCGCAGGAACGATGGCAGTCCGGCCGCTGCCATCGTTGCTATTGCAGTGTTTACGATGTTCTGGCACGGCCCAGCCGACGCAGATGAAATAAGGCCCATCCGTCTGCCGGATGCGCTGGTCTATGCCAAAGAGCATTATCCGGAGATCGCCGCGGCCCAATCACAACTGCGGGCACAGGATGCCGCTATCGAATCCGAACAGGCCGCGCTTTTGCCACAGATCTACGCCGAGGCCGCCGACAGCAGCGGCTTCAGCGGCTCTTACGCTGGCTTGGGGCTCACCGGCATTTCCGGCTCGGCCTTCCGCAAGGGTGCCACAGGGAGCGTTAATGTAGAGCAGAATATCTATGACTTCGGCAGAACCAGCAGCCGGATCGAGGCCGAGAAAGCCCGACGCGGAGAATTCGAAGGCCAACAACGCGTCCTTCTCGCCGATGCACTTAAAATCGCGTCTACGCATTATGTGGAATGCCAGCGGGCCGGGCGCTATCGAGAAATTTATGCCAAGGCGTTAGAGAGCCTCACGCCACTGGCGGCGGAGATTGCCAGTTACGCCAGAACCGGTCAGCGTACCGAAGTCGATCTTTCGCTGGTCGAGATGCGCGTGCAGGAAGTCAGGGCTCAGCAGCTTTCAGCCAGGCGCATTGAGGACATTGCCGTTCAGCGGCTCAATCTGTCGATGGGAAATGCCGTCAGGCATCGATTAAAATTTACTTGTAAGCCAGACAGCATGTTTTCCGCTCCGCACAGGCAGCGGCTCGATACCTTGATCGAGAGCGCCAAACAAAATCGTCCTGAAGTCTACGAGTTGAAGGCGGCGGAGGAACGCGCCACCCAGGAGAAGGAAGCAGCAACGGCGCAGTACCTTCCAAGAATTGTAGGAACCGCCAGCGTCGGGCATTCTCAGGAGACCGTTGCGCGCGTGCGTAATCTGGATTACGCGGTTGGGATCGCCATCAAAATACCGCTGTTCGACGGCTTCAGGACGGATGCCGAAGTGAGCAAGGCAATGGCGGAGTTGGAGCGCCTGAGCTTCAAGAGAGCACAGGCCGACCAACAGATGTATTCCAGGCATGGACCGAATGGCAGCGCACTCAGGAACTCGACGATATGACCACCAAGCGCCGAAAAATGGCCGTGAGAACGCTTGACCTCGCTCACACACGCTATTCGCAACGAGGCGGCATCTTGGCTGAATGGGATCAGGCCTACCGCGCTTGGCTCCAGAGCGAGATCGATTATTGGAACCTCGACTCGGAGAAGAAACGCGCCGTCATCGAGCTATATTACGCCACAGGGATGCTCGGAGATTGATCAGGCCCGAGCCACCGCCCCCGCCTAGGAGAGGTCGCCAAGGGAAACGATCCGATCGCCGAACGTGGGCGCAAGAAGGCGGAAGCTGACGCCAAACGCGCTGCGGATGCTCTGACACTCGCCGCGTTGATCGACGATTGGACAACCAGGCATTTGACGCAACGGCGCCCGCCAGATGCCGCTGAGGCGAAGCGAGCCCTCCGATTCGCTTTCCACGACTTCCTTCGGAAGCCGGCATCTCAGCTCAGCCGGTCAGACGTCATCGATAAGCTCGATAAAATTGCGAACGCTGGAAAAGTGTCAACGGCGGAGTAAAAGCCGGCCAATGGGGCGTAGCAAAACCAGGCCGCTTTGCGGCATGGGCGTAGAGGCGGCATGGGCGTAGAGCAAGACGCGCCGCGTCCGCCCCCGGCGGAGATGGCCAGGATTTCGCAGCCGAGGCGGGCGCGACTTTCAGGAAGCTATGGTGATTTCGCCGGTTTCTGGATCGGCAGCTGCAGTGGCCTCGTCGGCGAGCCGCGGGTCACGCCGCCGCCTTGCCTTCGATTGCTTGAGCCGGTAGCTCTCGCCGTTCAGCTCCAGAATATGGACATGATGCGTGAGGCGATCGAGAAGCGCGCCAGTGAGACGCTGGCTACCGAAGACGGTGGCCATTCCTCGAATGGAAGATTCGACGTAACGATGGTCGAGCCACGTTCGTGACGCTGGCTGAATATTTCAAACAGAAGCTCCGCGCCGGTCTGCGAGAGCGGTACATAGCCGAGTTCGTCGACGATGCAGCTTGACGGCGGCGAGCTGCGCCTGGAGTTTCAGGAGACGCCGCTCGTCGCGCGCCTCCATCAATTGATGAACGAGACTGGCCGCCGTGAAGAAGGTAACCGAAAAGCCGCGCTGGCAGGCCGCAAGGCCTAGCGCCAGACAGACATGCGTCTTTCCCGTGCCGGAATTACCGAGAGCAATAACATTGTCGCGGGCGATGAGATATTCGCAGCGCGCGAGTTCGAGCGTCAGCGGTTTGTTGAGCGACGGAATGGCGGTGAAGTCGAACGTGTCGAAACTTTTCACCGCCGAAAAATGCGCGGCGCGGATGCGGCGCTCGACCATGCGCCTTTCGCGATCGATGAGTTCGAGCTCGGCGAGACGCAGCAGGAAGCGGACATGATCGAGACCTTCACGTGCGGCCTCCGCGGCGACTTTTTCATATTCGCGCAGGAAGGTAGGAAGCTTGAGCTGCCGCAGATGATGGGCGAGCAGCACCTGGGGCGGCGCCGGGCTGGCGGGCGGAGCCGCCGTCGTCATGCCGCCCTCCCGGAAACGAGAGCCATATAATCGGCCGCCGAGGTCGTCTTGACGTTGGCGGCGGGCAGATAGGGATAGTCGCCGAGATCGAGGTTTGTGGGTCTGTGTTCGACCTTGGCGATGACAAGTTGCTTGACGGCGTCGAAGCTGATGGCGCCGAGCCGGATCGCGTCGAGCGCCGCGGCGGCGACGAGCGTCTCGGGAAAGACCTCCATCAGCCGCAGCGCCTGGATGAACTCGCGTTTGCCGCGATTGCCCATGCGGGCTTCCAAGAGTCGCCGCAGATGCTGGAGCGGTTCCGGAAGTGTCCAGTTCTGCAAGGGAGCCGCTTGGTCCAAGGCGCCGGGCTTTTGCTCGAGGAGCGCCAGATAGTGCTTCGGGTCAAAGACGAACTCGCCACGGCCATAGACGCGCGGATGCCGGGCGATCTCGCTCGCGCCGCAGATGATCGCGACCTCGTCGACGAAGCCCTTTACCAGGACGTCGCGAAAACCATAGGCGGTTGGCGCCGAATAATCGTTCATGCGATAGCGCACTAGCGCGGTCGACGAGACCTTCGCCGGGCGCTTGTCGCAGGGCTCGAAGGGCGGCTCGGGCAAAGCCCGCAAGACCGCTTGATCCGCGATAAGCCTTTCGCCAATTGTCTGGCGGCCGGCGCGCTCGGCTTGCCGGGCGCGGCAGCGTTCTTCCAGAGCGGCGTTGAGCGCGTCGAAGGAGGCTGCATGCGGCACAGGAGTGAGGAAATTCGCCCGCGAATACTTTACCAGTGCTTCGACCTTGCCTTTGTCGTTTCCCTTCCCCGGGCGGCCAAACCGCTCTTGAAATAGGTAATGGCTGACAAACTCCGTGAAGGCGCGGGTTCGCTGGCGCTTGCCGTCGCCCAGAATGCGCGCCACCGCGATTTTGAGATTATCGTATAAAATCGATAGCGGTACGCCGCCGAAAAAGGCAAATGCCGAGACGTGCCCGTCAAGAAAAGCTTCCGTCGTCTCCGCCGGATAGGCCTTGATGAAGCAGGCGTCCGAATGCGGCAGGTCGAAGCAGAAGACATGCAGCTTCATCCGTACGCCGCCAATGACGCCAATGCATTCGCCGAAGTCGGCCTGCGCATGGCCAGGCGGATGGGCCAGCGGCACGAAGTCCTCGCGCGACCGGCTGCGGGCGATCCGAACGTAATCCTTCACCACGGTATAACCGCCGGCAAAACGGTGTTCGAGCCGCAGCCGTTCGAAAATCCGCTTCGCGGTGTGCCGCTGCTTCGGCGGTGCCGTCTTGTCGGACTCCAGGATCGCGTCGATGACTGGAACGAGAGGTCCGAGCTTCGGCCGCTCAGGAGCCTTGGATCGCACATAGCCGGGCGGCGCCGAATAGCGGCACATCTTGGCAATCGTGTCCCGGCTCAATCCAAAAACCCGCGCCGCCTCGCGCCGACTCTTCCCTTCGACGAAGACAAACCGTCGAACCGCTGCGTAAATCTCCACCGCGAACATCCCCGGCCATCCCTCTTCGAATCAGACTTCGAAAAGGTTCGGCCTCGAAAGTGGCCGGGTTTTACTCCGCCACGCGCGACCGCGTTATGCGGCCGCTCCGTGGCCTACTATTGCTCCGCCGCGTACGGTTTGGAAATCGCATGCGCTCAGCTCGCATGAGAAATTCAAACTACCCGAAATTTTCGATCGGTGCTGCCCGGGTGCCGCCCCGCCAAAAATGTTTATGGAACGGCAACTGGAGTCGGCTAAGAATTCGTTAGTTTTCAATAATTAAATGGCGCACCCGACAGGATTCGAACCTGTGGCCTCTGCCTTCGGAGGGCAGCGCTCTATCCAGCTGAGCTACGGGTGCTTCCAAACAGCGCGATCCTAGCCGATGCCGGCGTCAGACGCCAAGCGCCATGCCGCCAAGCGACGCCCCGGCGGCAATGAGACTTCGCCGCCAAGCCCGATCCAGCGCCGCGGTCAGGCGACCGCGAAATTCAATGCATGCCAGGGAAAGGGCGGTCGCACTGCAATTTGGCGATTTCATCCTTGAGTTGCAGCTTTCGCCGTTTCATTTCGGCCAATTTCAACTCGTCCTTGGCGGGATACACCAATTCCTTCGCAATTTCCTTGTCGAGCGCATCGTGACGCTGTCCGAGCGCAGCCAAATGGGTCTCACGCGACATGTAGAACTCCTTTTCAAGGTCCACATAGATTTAAGAGTGTGCCACAGGATTTGCGATTCGCGAAGCTGCTTCGACGATCAACGCGATCAAATTTTCAGCCGTTTGAACGCCGTAAACACATACAGGAAGACTTCACCTTCGCTGGTGCAGGGGCAGATCCACGCGAAACGGCCCGGCGACGCCCAGCACAACGATCGGCGGGCCGAAAATACGCATGGCCTCTTACATCGGGCGGCTTGAGACCGGTAAGAATGCGCGGAAAAACAGGTGCGATTGCGCGGAAAAGCGTGACCTACCCAAGGTTGCGCGGGGCGGCAGGGCAATGGATCAGACGAAGGCAAGACCAGCGTCTTTCAGCACAGGACGGGGCGGCGGCTAAATGACGAAAGCAAGTCCCGCGCCATGATTTTCCGCATGGGCGAGCGGCGATTGCATCCGCTCCGAGCCTCGATCATTTGGCGAAAATCCTGACAAGGGAGACGAGCGCTGCCAAAATGACGACGGTCTGAAAGCCAATCGCGCCCACGACCCACTTGAGGATATCGGCCTTTGCTTCGGCGATCTTGGCCTCGAGCTTCGCCAAATCGGCCTTCGTGGCAAGATCGCCTTGCGCCGCTTCCCCCAACGCTTCGGCGAGCGCCTCCGCCTGCTCGGGCGTGAAATGGCCTTTGTCCCGCAGCGTGCGGGAAAGGCGAAGGGTGTCGAAAAGAAGGGCGCTCACTGGCGCAATATGGAACCAGACAGGCCGAAAGTCCATCAATGCCGCGCCGCGGCGTTCCCGCCCGTTCCGGCGCGGGCCATGGCATTAAAGCCGGCGGGTTGATTTCCAAGCGCATCGGCTCGGCCTTGTCAGCAGAGCGGAGCGATGGTCCCATCCCCCGCTCCAGAAAGCTCATCGGTTTCTCTCTGAAGGCGCGGCCTTCTACAAGTTCACCGA
>QHBR01000107.1 GCA_003244015.1 Hyphomicrobiales bacterium
CCGAAATGGCCGTAGGCGGCAGTGCGCGCGTAAATCGGCCTGTTAAGCTTAAGATATTCTCTGATGCCGCGCGGGGAAAGGCGCATGACATCGAAGAGGGTTGCCTCGATTTTTTCTTCCGGGACCTGGCCCGTGCCGTGAGTTTCGACATAGATCGACAGCGGCTCGGCGACGCCGATTGCGTAGGAAAGCTGGATCGTGCAACGATCGGCGAGACCCGCGGCAACGACGTTTTTGGCGAGGTAACGGGCGGCATAGGCTGCCGAGCGATCGACCTTCGTTGGATCCTTGCCCGAAAATGCGCCGCCTCCATGTGGCGCCGCGCCGCCATAAGTGTCGACGATGATCTTGCGGCCGGTCAGGCCGCAATCGCCGTCGGGACCGCCGATCACGAATTTGCCGGTCGGGTTGACATGCCAAACCGTGTCGGGCGCGATCCAGCCTTCCGGCAAGGTTTTCCAAATATAGGGTTCGACAATATCGCGCACGTCTTGCGAGCTCAGATCTTCGTCTAGATGCTGCGTCGAAAGCACGATCTGCGTCACGCCGACGGGCTTGCCGTGCACGTACTTGACCGTTAGCTGGCTTTTGGCGTCCGGGCCAAGCTTGGCGGCGGCGCCAGAGCCAGCCTTGCGTTCGCGGGCGAGCACCTCGAGAATTTTATGGGCGTAGTAAATCGGCGCCGGCATGAGCTCCGGCGTTTCTCGGCAGGCATAGCCGAACATGATCCCTTGGTCGCCCGCTCCCTCGTCCCTGTTGCCGGCGGCGTCGACTCCTTGCGCGATGTCGGAGGATTGCGCATGGAGCAGAATTTCGACGTTGGCGGTTCGCCAGTGGAAACCCTCCTGCTCGTAGCCGATGTTCTTGATCGCGCCGCGCGCCGCGGCCTCGATCGCGCCCTGTTCGATCGCCGCGCCGCGCACTTCGCCCGCGATGACGACCCGGTTGGTCGTCGCCAAGGTCTCGCAAGCAACCCGGGTCTGATAGGGGTCCAAACCGGCCTTCGCGCCTTCGCGGAAGAAAAGGTCGACGATCTCGTCGGAAATCCGGTCGCACACCTTGTCCGGATGGCCTTCCGCAACGGATTCACTCGTAAACAGGTAATTTTCGCGTGCCAAGGCTTATCTCCAATGGAAAAGAACAGATTGTAGCGACAACGCTTTTGGCAAGCCGTTCGTTTTGTCAAGCCATTCGCGCCATTGTATTCGTTTAAGCGAACGCGTTTCATTCACCGTGGAGTGTCTTCATCAGGGTCCAGGGTTTCGCGCGAGACAAGGCCTGGCTCTTCGCCGGCGAGCGAGGACACGAGATCGACGATCCGCTTGCGGATTTTTGGATCGTGAATTCGGGCAAAGGCCATGTTCAAATGGAGGCCCTCGGCGGTCGATAAAAAATCCGCGACATAGGGGGCGTTCGAAGCTTCCGCGACGCCCATCTGCCGCGGTTCGGAATTGGCAATTGCTTCGAAGGAAGGCGCTCCTTCAAAAAAGAAGGCCGGAGCAACATCGAGCGTCCGTGAAATCTGCTGGAGTCTGCTCGCCCCGATCCTATTCGTTCCTTTTTCGTATTTTTGGACCTGTTGAAACGTCAGACCCAAGGCTTCTCCCAATTTTTCCTGGCTCATGCCGCGCATGACGCGCCGCATGCGGACGCGGCTGCCGACGTGCCGGTCGATCGGGTTGGGTATTTTTTTCACGAATGTCATTCCAACCGCCACGGTTCCGCCGCAGCTCTTGGAAGCCGGGATGCCGGAACGTTCGATGGCGTCACGACCCCTTATAACGCAAAAGCGGCCCGAGGCATATCAACGGTCCGGATCCCCGGAAGCATATGTTAATGATTAGTATAGAAACCCCCGGCGGCCGCCGCCGCCCACGGGCTAAAAGAAAACGCCGCCTGCCTCAGGCGTGCAGCATGGCGGGTCTTTCGAAGGATTCGGCGAGGACCCGGCGGCGGTTGCCGCGCATTTCGCGAAAGCGCTCGAGCGTCCGCCCATCGAAGGTGAGCGTCACCGCAAGCACCTCTCGTCCGTTAATCTTGTGCGGCAAGCCGAGAGGTAACGGTTGAAAATGAAGCTGGACCAGGAGAAGCAGCCCCATCGGTTCGATCTCGATGATGAACTTTGAGACTCCGCGCACTCAAGGGCCCATTCGAGCAAGCCGGACCCAAGGGCGTTGGCAATCGGGCTCGCGTAATGTCCGCCGGTCCGATGGCCCGGCGCGACGCAATGGCGCGAAATCTCCCAAATATCGGCGCCAACTGGGCGCTCGACCTCGCAAAGCTGCGGCGTGACCTCCGAAAGCAGGTGCGGGCGAGTGGAAGGTAATAGACGCTGGTACCCAAGCACCTCGCCATGCTCGATGTAGAGCATATGCACGGTATGCTTGTTGTCGAATTGATCGATCTGTCTTCCGCCCCGTTTGGCGAGCTCGGTCCAGCCCATTTCCTCGACAAACACCTGATGCCGCAAGCGATAGGCTTGCTAAATCTCATCCCGGTAATGATATTCATTTTCGGGGGTTACAACGTGAATCATAGCCATTCTCCAGGTCGATATTCGGAAGACGCCTGGGACTCGTTGCCCCAGATAGTCTCGAATTCAGTGATGGGAATTTTAAAATACCCCTTCCGCGCGGCCA
>QHBR01000389.1 GCA_003244015.1 Hyphomicrobiales bacterium
CTGAATGCGTCACTCCACTAGCGATGAATTTTCACCGTAACTGAATTCTCACCTTGACCAACCGCGCCGAGCGGTTCAGGATTTCACTTGTGAACATGTTCACAAGTTCAAGATATAACATGTTCAAAAATTCAGGATATAACCTGTTCAGGGGTTCACATGTTCACAATTTCACTAATCGGCCAGAAGGGAGGCACCGGCAAAACCACGACCGCCCTAGGCCTTGCCGTTGCCGCCGCCCGCGCCGGGCATGACGTTGCGGTAATAGACCTAGACCCGCAGGCGACCGCCGCCAAATGGAAAGACCGGCGCGAGGGTGAAAACCCGCCCGTCGTGTCCGCACAGGCCAGCCGCTTGCGGCAGACTTTGGACACGGCACAGGCCCAAGGCATCGACTACGCTATCGTTGACACGGCGGGCCGGAACGACGACAGCGCTTTGAGCGCCGCCCGCGCCGCCGACCTTGTGTTGATACCGAGCCGCCCGAATATCGTCGAGGTCGAAACCTTGCCGCAGGTCAATGACCTCTTGCGTTTAGCCGGAAACCCGCCCGCTTTTATCATCCTGAACGGCATCCACCCCGCAGCCGGACGCGCCAGCATTGCCGAGATTCACAGCGCCATTCACGGCCTTTTCGCGTTGCCCGCGTGTCCCGTGCATCTGTGCCAGCGCACCGCATACGCGGAGGCGATGACGACCGGCAAGGTTCCGCAGGAGTTGGACGCCGACGGCAAGGCGGGCGACGAATTAAACCGGCTTTTTGCTTTCGTTTCTCAATTTCTGACCAGCCGAGGGGATCATGTCGAAATTCAGCGCCATTCAGCAACAGCTTGAAAAGGCGACCGGCCACAAGGCCACCGTTGCGACGCCCGCCGCCCCGCCGACCACCACCAAGCCAACACCCAAAGCGCCAAGCCGAGAGGGGAAAGCCCATATCGGCGCTTATCTGCACCCCGATTTTAAACGCAGCTTGCGGCTCATTCAGGCGCAGACGGGCGAAGATGTGCAATCCCTCATAGCCAAGGCGCTGAATGATCTTTTCCGCGCCCACAACGTCCCGGTGATTGACCCCTAGGCGGCTTCCACACCCTTGCTCTTGCCACCGCGCCCCTCTATCGCCAGCCGCTTTATGCCGCGTGGCAATCTGCAAGGCTTGGCGCGGTCACGGTACAAAATCACGAGTTCATGTTTGCCGTTCCGCACGATCCTTAGACCGTATTCCGGCAGCGGGTCCGCTTCGGCCATCTTGCGAATGTCGAAGGCAAATTTTTTCAGGGGCCGCGTCGTGCCGGAACGCTCATGCAGCGTCTGCATACGAAACTTGATTGCAGCCGGATATTCCTTATCTGGCACCGCCTTCCGCGCCAGCCGGTACAACCACCTTTCAAGCCCCCCGGTAAGCTGGAAATAATCAGGATGGACAGCCAGAATTTCACGGCGGCGCATGATCGAATTGAACAGCCAGGGCGGCAATTCGATTTCCCAAGGCCGGGCCGGGTCCGGTTCCCCGTCGTGACTGTCCGGCGTCAAGGCCGTATGGCAGTATCGCTTCGGAATGCGATAGTCCGACAGCCACGAGAAGGGGCGTTCCTCCCCGCTTTCGTCATCCTCCCGGATATTGGTTATGATCGTCGTCAGGCGCAGCCGTCGCATGGACTGCGCCAATTCCTTGTAATCCTTGCCCCCGGTTCCCCGCCCCATCTGCTTAAGGGCGTCATGCGGCACAAACCGCACACGCGGCGAAGGCGTCAACCCCGCCTCTATCGCTTCGTTCAGATGCGAGGCCGCGAAAATTATCAAGTCCCAATCCCAAATCGTGGCGATTGAGGACCGGACATCGGCAGCAATGCTCAGGTGGACGCCCTTGACCGCGAAGACGATAGGACGAGTCCGCTTCTTTTGCAGCGACAGGAAGGGGTATTCCATCGTGTCGCGGTTATCCCGCAGCGGCGGATCAATCGCGCAGACCGTGAACAAATCGAGTTGTGGTGCAACTGCCCCCATCGAATCCCCTTTAATTCCGGGAGCATAACATTCGGGGTTTCGCGGACCGAAGCGGAAAAGCGACGGTTTCGCTAACCTCTGTGGATAGACACGGGGTTTCGCGGACCGAGAACGACGGGGTTTCGCGGACCAAAGCACGGGGTTTCGCGGACCAATATTCTGAATTCGCCTTTAGCGCCAAAGGCTTCCAGCCTTAAAACTTTGAAACTCTCTTTTTCAAAGAGTCTTTCTTAAACGTCCGCTCATCCACAGGGGGGAGGGATAAAGCGGCGGGAAACTTTGTTATGGAATCCGCCTGACGGCGGATGCTCTAAACCGAGTGCGCCGCTTGCGGCCGCACAGCATTTTTTCTCATGCGGACGGGCTTCGCCCGTGCTTTTCCACCCGATTATTCAGCATGGCACGACGCGGGAACCCGTCAACGGCTTCGCCGTCCTTCGCTACGCTACGGCCTTCGGTGACGGAACCCCGCTTACGTGCTGGCCTGAAATTGATCGGGACGAAGGAACGATCACATGCGCCTTCGGCGCAAGACCGAACAAAGGAACCGGGCGAGGGCAGGGGAGCATAACGGCCAGCCGTAGCGCAAACGGCAACAGTCTTTTGCCTTCAGGGGCAAACGTCTAAATAGTTCTTTAATTTATACGGTTTATACTATGGCAATATGCAAGAACGGACAGGCGCCGGTTACTCAAGAAGAAATCGCCCAGATGACCTTGAAACACTTGCAGGAATTCCGCAGCGAATTCCGCGATTTCAAGACCGACACGGCTGAGGACATGAAGGACATCAAGTTCAGGCTGCGGAAGATCGAAGAAACCCTGACCCACCACACGACGCAGTTTGACCGGGTGCAGGAGCGCCTTTTGCGGATCGAACACAGACTCGACCTTGTGGACGCATGACAAAACCAGCCGCCGAAAAACAAGCAAACCTGACCGCCAATGCGATCAAAATACTGAACTTGGCGGTTGAGTCCCTCATCGTGACCGGCACCCCGCCGCTGTTGCTTGTACCGGCCCTTGCGGAAGTCTGCATCAAAGCCGCCGCCCGCGACCCGGAGCATGAGCAGATTCTTCTCGACAGTCTGGTTGCGATCCTGAAAGCGCACACAGACGCGAAGAGGGCAGGGGGTGTCATGAACATGGCGCAGGCGATCTTCGACAGCCCGTAGACTCAAACGCCAACCCCGAAAATTTGACCGGCCAGTGGCTTCAAGGCACCCGCCCGCTACCCCCGGAGCCTGAAATCAACATCGCGCTGTACGGGCTTCCAATGAAAAACTTTTTTCTGGAAAGCAAAACCTCATGATGACAGACACGGAGCGCCGCGAAAAAGCCCGCCTGCGCTCGGAGCGTTGGCGGCGGGCGCACGGCATAGGCCCTAGACGGCCCGCAAAGCAGCCGTGGCTTGCGGCAGGGGTTTCCCGCTCGACAATGGGTACAGGCGGAGGAAGCAGGCGCAGCAGGCGGCAGCCGTGGCCTCTACACGCGCCGCACTGGACCGCGCGGACGCCTTCGCCGCAGCATTGACCCGCCGCCCGCGTCTCGACCGACGATCAGAACCTCGACCTGCAACGTGATGCCCTCGAGACTGCGCACGTCGAAAAAAGTTACGAGGACACCGCATCCGGCAAGAGCCTCGACCGGCCGCAGCTTGCCGAGTGCCTGCGCTCGCTTCGCCAGGGCGACACGCTCATCGTCTGGCGCCTCGACCGGCTCGGCCGATCCGTCAAAGACCTTGTGGCGCTCATCAATGAGCTTCGCGAACGCGGCGTCGAATTCGTCTCGCTCACCGAGGCGATCGACACGACGACGCCGATGGGATCGTTTATTTTTCACATCACGGCCGCGCTCGCCGAGCTGGAGCGTTCGATCATCCGGGAGCGCACCCGGGCGGGCCTCGCATCAGCGCGCGCCCGAGGCCACAAGGGCGGCCGACCTCGCAAACTCAATGACCGCGAGTGGCGTGCGGTGCGCACGCTTGTGGACGCTCGCGAGCTGACGATTGCGGAGATCGCCGTGCAGTATCACGTGAGCCCGGCGACGATCTATCGGCGCCTATCCTCTTAGACACGAGCGTGTGGCGTGCCAAAATTGGCGGATGTGCTACACTGACCAAATGAAAATGGTTGAGGCAGTGAGTGGCATGACTCGGACGTACACATTCGTTTTCGACCCTGATCCAGAGGGGGGATTCGTCGTGACCTGTCCTGCATTACCCGGACTCGTCACGCATGGTGCAACGATCGAAGAAGCCCGCATGATGGCGCGTGACGCCATGGAGGGCTATATCGAAGTCCTCATCGAGGATGGTGAGGAGGTTCCGGAGAGCGATGCGCCACAGGCCGCTCCGCGCTTCGATCGTCTTGCCCATACCCTCCGCACTGAGAAGACACCGATCTTTGAGCAACTGAGCGCACAAATCGCCCCGGCCGTATGAGCCGTCTGCCCGCACTCAAGCCGAAGGACGTTTTGGCGGCGCTCCAGCGCGCGGGGTTTGTCGTCGCGCGCGTTCGTGGCAGCCACTATCAGCTTCTCAATCCGAGCACGAAGCGGCGCGTGACAGTGCCCCATCATACGCACGATCTTTATGTCAGGGCCAAAACAACCGAACCGCGCTGTACGGGCTTCTGTGGTCCAAGGGCGAAACTTTTTTCTGGAAAGCAATCTTTAAACGGCGGCGAGATTCCTCTCGCCGCCAGCAAGCCCGTTGACGGAACGATTCAAGAAAAGGCATGATTGAAAGACCGAGGCCACGCCCATGAGCGACGACACACGGCTGATTTTCTACATAGACGCCTATTCGCCGGAGACTTTTCCCATGGCGAAACTGGCGGAGTATATGGCCGACTTTGCCGCTCTGCTTGGCAGGGAGAACGCTGTTCATTTTGCCGGTCTTGAAAAGGGCAGCACGAAGCTTGCGGCCCTTGTCGAATGCGAGGACGTGCCGAAGGCCACAACGCGCCTGCACGACATCCGGCAAGGCAATCCGCCGAAGGACGCGTCGAAGCTTTTCGCCCAGATCGACGACCGCCTAGCGAACGACAACGCCATCGGCCGCATCTTTGTCGAAGGCGAGGAAGGAGCCGCCGCCGCGCTGTTAACTTTTCCCGGCCGTGACCGGCCGAAGGCGCAGAGCTATGGCCCGTTTACGCAGGAAGGCACACTTGACGGCCTGCTGATTTCGGTTGGCGGCAAGGACGAGACTATCAGCATTCGCCTACAAAACGGCGACACGACATACGCCAATTGCGAAACGAACCGGACCATCGCCCGCGAGCTCGGAAAGCACCTGTTCGAGCCGATCCGAATCTATGGAAGCGGCCGATGGATGCGCGAGGCGGACAGCACATGGACCTTGAGAGGGTTCCGGGTTCACCGCTTCGACGTGCTGGACAAGGACAGCCTGCGCGACGCTGTGACCGCCCTACGCGCCGTTCCCGGCAGTGGATGGAAGGACATGGATGACCCGCTTGCGGAGCTGGCGGACTTGCGACGCGACGACGACGAGCTGCACTAAATGGTGGTATTTGATGCGTCAATTTTGCTGTTCGTCTTCGATGAAAACACCCCTTCCTCGGTTCCCCGTGCAAAAGAGCGCGTTGAATACCTGATCGACCAGCTATCGGCAGCCGGGGAGAAAATCGTCATCCCGACACCGGCCTTGAGCGAATGTCTGGTCCATGCTGGCCCGGCCGGTCCCGATTATCTGACCATCCTTGGCAAGCAGTCCTGTTTTCGCGTCGCCAGCTTTGACGAACGCGCGGCCGTTGAAGCAGCCGTCAGAACCTTTCAGGCACGGCAGCGCGGGCAGCGGAAAGGTGGCAATCCCGACGCCAGCAAGACCAAGATCAAGTTTGACCGGCAGATTGCCGCCGTCGCTGCGGTCGAGGGAGCTACGGCGGTTTATTCCGACGATAGCGACCTCAGGGAGTATGCCCGCGAGGCAGGCATGGACGCCTACCAGCTTTCGGACCTGCCGTTGCCGCCAGAGGACCCGCAAAAGGCCCTGCCATTCGACGCAGAGCCGCCGCAATGACCGAGAAACAGCGCAATCGCGAAGAGGTGGTAAACACCCAGCTCGCAATCCTCATTTCAGGCCTTGGCGTCACTGCCGACGCCGAGACGATCCATGTGCATGGTCGGCATCGACCGGACGTGCTCTTTCAACTTCGAGGCCTTCGCGTCGTAATCGAGGGGAAGTTTGCAGATCACCCAAGCGCCGGTGATGTCGTTCTTGAAGATGCCCGCAAGCGTGTTCGTAGTGGTATCGCCACATTGCCGCCGCTGCCGTCTATCCGCTTGCATTACGTAACACGCCGACGACCAAAATTCTCGCGGTCCTCAAGACCGCTCAGCTCAAATATCGCATTGTCGCTGAAACCCACGAAACGGAGGAATGGTTCGAGGGTACGCCCGCTTCTCTCATGGACGCGCTGCGGCATGCCCAAGAAGCTCTCACTAAAGATGATATTGTTGAAGAGACCGCAAAATCTCTGTCCATCCAGTTGGACGGTGTTGCTAAGCTTTGGATGGGGCAGAAGGGGCCTTGTGACCGGCTTTCTGGGATTCTCGGTTTTGCGGCCCCCAAGGGCGAGATTGCCGAGAAGGCAAACGAGAGACGGGAGACGGCGGCGAAGGTATCCGCACTTGTGCTCGCGAACGCCTTTATTTTTCAGGAGCAGCTTGCGGCGACCGACGGCAGGATAACGCCGCTTCGTAAGCTGCAAACAGAAAAAGACCTCGTGGGAGCAACCGCAAAGCATTGGAAGTGGATTTGGGAAAACATCAATTATGTCCCGATCTTCCAGCTTGGCGAACGTGTCTTAAATGAGCTCCCTGTAAATGCCAATTCGAAGCTGGCTGTTACGGCGCGGCTGTTACGGCGCTCCTCAAGGAAGGGGCACCTCGAAAAATATTCTCTTGAGGCGGGACGGTCGGCGATTTTTGTCGCCGCGGTGTCGGCTTAATTGGCGCCG
>QHBR01000356.1 GCA_003244015.1 Hyphomicrobiales bacterium
TGCTTTGTCAACCATATAATTTCCGGACGGCCACCGGAAAGCGCGGAGGCATCGAACTCCGTGGCTTGACGATAGCCGATTCGACGCCCGATCTCTTGACCCGAACGTACTAGCCCCTCGTGAAGGGCCGATGAATTTTGGCGCCGGGTGTTTTTGCGTAAGAGAATGCTGAAGGAGAGCGATGAAATCGCAAAAAGGTTACGGAAATAGGACCGAATCCGCGCAAAGGCCATGCGACTTGCAAACCTCCGCCGGACGAAAACGCGCTGTGCCGCCATAAAGGGTCGCTTGCCGCCGCGGAATGATCCGGCATCTAGGATCGAGGATGGGATTAAAGCCGCCATAGCCATAGACGCAAGTGGCGCATTGCCTGACGATCTCCCTCGCGCCCCGCGCCGTTGCTAAACATGCGAAATACTTATGGTCGGATTAATTAGGGCGAACTTTTCGCCTGTTGAGGCTCATGCTAATGTTGGCGGAATGAAGAAACCAGCCCCTATCGAGAGCCTCGGCGAAGCACAAGCGCGCCGCGAACATGCCCGCCTTGGGGAAGAAATCGGCGCGCATGACGCCCGCTATTACACCGAGGATGCGCCGACGGTCTCGGATGCCGATTACGACGCGCTGCGGCGGCGTTATGAAGCGATCGAGACCGCCTTTCCGGAGCTCGCGACGCCCGAATCTCTGACCAAAAAAGTCGGCGCCGCGCCGTCGGAGAAATTCATGTTGATACGCCATCACGTGCCGATGCTCTCGCTCGGCAATATTTTCGATGAGGAGGAAGTCTCGGAATTCGTTACGCGCGTGCGCCGGTTTCTCGGGCTTGGCCCGGAAGTGCCGCTCGACATCACGGCGGAACCAAAGATCGACGGACTCTCCTGCTCGCTGCTCTACATCAAAGGGGAACTCGCGAAAGCGGCGACGCGCGGCGACAGCCTTGAGGGCGAGGAAGTCACCGCCAATGTGCACACCATCGGTGAAATTCCAAAGGCTCTCGCCGGCGCGGCGCCGGAAATTCTCGAGGTGCGCGGCGAAGTCTATATGACGCACATGGATTTCGCCGCGTTAAACACGCGGCAGACGGAAGCGGGTAGGACGCTCTTTGCCAATCCGCGCAATGCGGCGGCGGGCTCGCTCCGCCAGCTCGATCCCGCGATCACCGCCGGGCGGCCTCTGCATTTCTTCGCCTACGCCTGGGGCGAGGCGCGTTTTTTGCCCGCCTCGACGCAAATGGGTATGATTGCGGCGTTCAAGGATTTCGGGCTTCCCGTCAATCCGCTTACGGTGCTGTGCCATTCGGCGGACTGCCTCATCGCGCATTACCGGCGGATTGAATCGATGCGCGCGCGTCTTGGCTACGACATTGACGGCGTGGTCTATAAGGTCGATAGCCTCGCGCTGCAAAACCGCCTCGGGTTTGTGTCGCGCTCGCCGCGCTGGGCGGTGGCGCATAAATTCCCCGCCGAAAAGGCGGCAACCGTGTTGCGCGGCATCGAAATCAACGTTGGGCGCACTGGCGCCCTAACGCCGGTCGCCCGGCTCGATCCGGTGACCGTCGGCGGCGTCGTTGTTTCCAATGCGACGCTGCATAACGAGGACGAGATCGCCCGCAAGGATATTCGCATCGGCGACACCGTGACCGTCCAGCGCGCGGGCGACGTTATTCCGCAGGTTCTGGGGCCAATCCTTGAAAGGCGGCCAAAAGACGCGGCGCCCTACGTGTTTCCCCAAAAATGCCCGGTCTGCGGCTCGGCGGCGGTTCGCGAGATCGATCCACAAACCGGGACGGCGGATGTCGTGCGCCGCTGCACCGGTGGCCTTGTCTGCACGGCGCAAATGGTCGAACGCTTAAAACATTTCGTCTCCCGCAATGCGTTCGATATCGAGGGCCTTGGCGACAAGCAGATCGAGCAATTTTTCCGCGACGGTTTGATCAAGACGCCCGCCGATATTTTCGCGCTCAAAGCGCGGGACGCACGCAGTTTGCAAAAACTGAAGCACCGCGAAGGTTTTGGCGAAACTTCGGTGCTAAACCTGTTTAGGGCGATTGAGGAACGCCGCACGATCCCACTCAATCGCTTCATTTTCGCGCTCGGCATCAGGCATGTCGGCGAAACCAACGCCCGGCGTCTCGCCCGCTATTTTTGTTCCTTCGAGGCGCTGCGCAAAACCGCCCGTGCTGCAACCGAAGAGTCCGAGGCCCGCGCGGAAATCAACAATATCGAAGGGTTCGGCGAAGTGGTGGCGGAAGCCATCGCCGATTTTTTTGCCGAAAAGCACAATGAGGAGGTTCTCGACGCCCTCACCGCGCATGTGACGCCGCTGCCGATGGAGGCCGTCGCCTCATTGAGCCCGGTCGCGGGCAAGACGATTGTCTTTACCGGCTCGCTCGAACGCATGACCCGCGACGAGGCCAAGGCGATGGCCGAGCGGCTCGGCGCGAAGGTCGCGGCGTCCGTCTCCAAAAAAACCGATCTCGTCGTGGCCGGGCCCGGCGCTGGTTCAAAACTGGCGAAGGCGGCCGAACTTGGCATCGAGGCGATGAGCGAGGAGGATTGGCTGAGGCTGACCGGGCAGGAGGCTTAAAGCTTGTCTCGGCGCCCATTTCAAAAACCTCGACCTTATATACCCCGTTCGCAAGGATACCGATATCCGGATAGTGGGCCAGACCCGTCTCCCACGGGTGACGCCAGCACTGGCGGCTGGCGTGACCAAGCGGCTCTGGGAAATGTCGGATGTAATGGACGTACTCGAAGCGTGGGAAGCGCAACCGCGGAAGAATTCCACCTAGAACGTCGCGTTGAGATGAATTTCAGTCGGCCGCATTGTCTGTACGAAAATATCATATTGTCCTCTCGGGCTAGGAATCTCCGCCGAATAGGAATCGTTTCCCCTCCTCACATTTCGTAAAATCATTGTGCTTCCTCCACCTACGATCGGCGGCATTATTCTGACATCCTTTAATCCTTGAGCGCCTATCTGGACTACCATGAGACCAGGCGTAATCGGAGATGCAATCTCCGTCTTAATGGTCACCATACGAGAGCCGTCGGGGTTATCGGTTTCTGTACGGCCAAGAATTCTCAGCTCCGGATTCGTCGGCGGATTAATTGTTACAACCCTCGCCGTTATGCCGCCAATTTGCCCGAAAGACACAACGTTGTCGCCGCCGCTAATAACGACTTGAGGATGATCGTTCATGACGCCCCTTTGCGTTGTCTGAGCATTGGCAGTCAAAGGATGAATCCATTCGCCAATTCCGACAAGGGCTGTGCCTCCAAAAAACGCCTCAACTACGGCCAAAAGAATGCGCTGAGGCCACATTGGTAAATCTCCGGTAGACGCCCACAAGATGGATGCTCTGCGACAGGCAGCATCCCTGTAGCATACCACAGCATCTCAGCAGCGGGTCGCGATTGCTCCCTCATTTTCGCTGCCTTTGAAATGGCGAACGCAAGAAATGAAACAGCGCAAGTTGAAATGAACGTGTATCCACCGCTAGTGGTCTGATTCATTCG
>QHBR01000207.1 GCA_003244015.1 Hyphomicrobiales bacterium
GTATTTTTCGAGATGCCCAGAACACTTTTCCGGGGCGAGCACGCTCGCCCAATCCGTCTCCAGCGCGTCGGCATTAAGAATGTTCGGCGAAGTCTTTAAGGGAATGCGCACAAAACTTTCGCCGAAGGCGGCGGAAAGCCGCGCGTTCATGATGTGGTCCATCATCCACATCGCGACTTCGGCGATGCGCGCGGGAAACTCGCCGATCTCGATCCCATAACAATGATCGACATCGACCTTCGTATAGAGCCCAACGTCGGTAACCCGCTGCTCGCCGGGATGGCGTTCCTTCAAAACCGCGATTTCGAGCTCGCGTAATTCGCGATAGGCGATGACCAAAAAATTGCCGCAGCCGCAGGCCGGATCGAAAAAAGTGAGGCCACCGAGTTTCGCATGAAAATCCTCCAGCGCCCTCCTCCGGCCCGTATCCTTGCGCGCCCTGAGCCGCGCTAACTCCGCGCGAAGTTCGTCGAGGAAAAGCGGCTCGATGACCTTCAGAATGTTTTTCTCGCTGGTGTAATGGGCGCCCTGCCTGCGGCGGGCAACCGTGTCCATGACCGACTGAAACAGCGAGCCGAAAATCGCGGGCGAGATTTTTTCCCAATTGAATCCGCAGGCGTACAAAAGTTTTTCGCGCATGGCGCGGTCGAAATCGGGCAGCGGCAGGCGCTCGTTGAAAAGCTCGCCGTTTATGTAATCAAAGCGGGCTAAATCCCCGTCGAGTTTTTTGCCGCGCTTCGTCTCCGGCGTGTCGAGAACCTCGAAAAGTTTTGAAAGCATCGGGCCGAGGTCCGCGCCGTCCTCGCGCGTGCGGTCTTTTATAAACTCCTCGAAAATGCCGAGCGGCTGGAATATGCCGGTGTCGTCGGCGAAGAGACAAAACAAGAGACGGACCAGGAAACGTTCGAGCTTGTGGCCGCGATAGCCCGCCTCGTCGAGCGCGTCGTGCAGCGCGCCCATGATTTCGGACGCGAGTATATTGACAGGATCTTGATCGCGGAAAACCCGCCGCTCCTGGCCGGCGATAAAGCCGAAATCTTGAACGTGATCCGGCAGATCTTG
The DNA here is from genome assembly GCA_003244015.1 of Hyphomicrobiales bacterium. Taxonomy (GTDB): domain Bacteria; phylum Pseudomonadota; class Alphaproteobacteria; order Rhizobiales; family Beijerinckiaceae; genus Methylocapsa. The sequence goes on from QHBR01000207.1 coordinate 1,063, forward strand.
GAGCCGGAAGCACACCGGCCGGTCCGGCGCGATGTCGAGATCGTAAAGCTCGAAATTCTGAAAATCCGACAAGAGAATATAGCGCGGCAGCTCGTGCTCCTTGAGGCCTGGAAAATAATCGAGCGCCTGCCTGCGCGCGGGTGTCAGGCTGCGCCCCGCCGATTTCTGCTCGACGAGAAGCTTGCCCTTCCAAAAAAGATCGAGGAAACCTCGCTTCTTTTCGGACAGGCCGACGCCGTGCTCGAAACTCGCGACACGGCGGCGCGTGACACCGAACAACTCAAAAAACTCGTTGTAAAAGGTTTGGGTTTCGCCCCGCTCGTAGTGGGCGTCCTTCCACTCCCCGGCGAATTTCGCCGCGCGGGCTTTGATATCGTTCCAGTCGAGGCGCATGGACTAATACCAAATCTCATTGTTCGCGACTCTTGCTGTCATGCCCGGCCTTGAGCCGGGCATCCAGACTCTCGTCATTGGTGTGTGGATGGCCGGGTCGAGCCCGGCCATGACGAGGGAATCCGTGGGTCGCCCTCTTTGAGACTTGGTATAAGCCAAATCGTGGATGCTCCGCCCATCCTAAAGCGCGCTTGTTCCTCGCGGCGAGCAAAATCGCGGCGGCGGCTTTAAAAATCCCGCAAGACCCAACCGCGGGCCAGTTGCAAAACGCCCTTCGGCCCGGCGGCCAGATCATCGCCGCTGGCGCTTGGCGGCAGCCCTGTCATTTCGATTGTGGCCAGTGTAAGCGGGTATCATGGCCGAATTAATCAACATCGATCTCGGCGGGCGCTCGCGGCGGCTGCGCGTCGATACGCTCGTCACATTGCGCTGGCTCGCCCTGCTCGGACAGGCTATCGCGCTTGTCGTTACCTATTTCGGGCTCCGGTTTGCGCTGCCGCTTGGCGCTTGTCTTCTTGTCATCGCGGCTTCGGCCGGGCTCAACATCGGCCTGCGGCTGCGCTTCGGCCGCATCGAACGGCTGGAGGATGTGCCGGCCGCATTGATGCTGGCCTACGATATCCTTCAGTTGACGGCTCTTCTCTTTCTGACCGGAGGGATCGAAAATCCCTTTTCGATGCTTTATCTTGCGCCGATCATGATCTCCGCGGTGTCGCTGTCGGGCCGTATCACTTTGATCCTGACTCTTCTCATGATCGGCGCGGTATCGGCCCTGACCTTCCGGCACTACCCGCTGCCTTGGTTTCCGGGAGAACAGCTGCAGCTTCCCTTGATCTACAACACAGGGATTTGGGTCGCGATCGTACTCGGCGCGGTCTTCATCGCGATCTATGCCTCGCGCGTTGCTGGAGAGGCGCGAAAACTCGCCGACGCCTTGGCCGCGACCGAACTCGTGATCGCGCGCGAGCAGCACTTAACGCAGCTCGACGGGTTGGCGGCGGCGGCGGCGCATGAACTCGGCACGCCCCTAGCCACGATCACGCTCATCGTCAAGGATCTCCAAAAGCAACTTCCTGCCAGCGATCCCCTCGAAGAGGATGTCGCCCTGCTCGCGCAGGAGACTGCCCGCTGCCGCGCCATCCTAGGCAAGCTCGCCTCGCTTGGCGGCGATGCCGGCAATATTCTCGATGAGATGAGTTTGAGTCTGCTCATGGAGGAGGTTGCCGGCCCGCACCGCGATTTCGGAGTTCACATATCAATTGCCGGGGATGGGCAGGCGCCGGAACCGGCTTGCCTGCGGAACCCGGGGATATTGTACGGGCTCGGCAATCTGATCGAAAACGCGGTAGACTTCGCCGCTTCGGAAGTCCGGATCGGGGCGAAATGGAATCCGGCATGGGTGACGATGGTCATCGAAGACGACGGCCCCGGTTTTTCTCCCGATGTCGTTGGCCGGGTGGGCGAGCCTTATGTAACAACCAAGAACGATAGGCGCGCTAAAACGGAAGAACGTGCGGGGCTGGGCCTTGGCTTATTCATCGCCAAGACCCTGCTGGAACACTCCGGCGCGATCGTTAAGACCGAGAATCGCGCGTTCCCCGCGACCGGCGCAGTGGTTACAATTTTGTGGGAAAGGGCGGCATTCGAGCGCGGTGCCAAAGGATTGCCTCCCAGCGGTGCCGCGGCCAAATCGGGGGTCGAACTCCAGCCGCGCTCTTAAGACAAAGCCAGGGCACTTTCGCGGCTAAGGAAAACGGAGAAGATTTGTCGATTCTCTCTTGCTTTGTCGTGTTTTGTCCTGGAAATGGTTCAAACGAGGCGATTGGCAATGAAAAACGCCCCCCCCGAGCCTGTCAATGCGGGAAAGGCGAGCGAAGATCAAGGTGTGCCGGACGGGTTCTTGCCAGATCGCTCGCTCTTGATCGTCGACGACGATAATACCTTCCTGACGCGCCTTTGCCGCAGCATGGAGACACGCGGCTTCACCGTGACCGCCGCGCACTCGGTCGCCGAAGGTCTCGCGGCAATCGGCGAAGGCGCTCCCGCCTTCGCGGTCATCGACATGCGGCTTGCCGACGGCAACGGGCTCGATGTGATGCGCGAATTGAAGGCGAAGCGCCCGGACGCGCGGGGCATCATCCTGACCGGCTATGGCAATATCGTTACCGCCGTGACCGCCGTAAAACTCGGGGCTTTCGATTATCTGGCCAAGCCAGTCGATGCCGACGAAATTTTCAATGCTCTCATGGCCACCCGCCACGACAAGGCCGAACTCCCGGAAAATCCCATGTCGGCCGACCGAGTGCGGTGGGAGCATATTCAAAGGATTTACGAGCTTTGCGGCCGCAATGTCTCGGAAACGGCGCGCCGTCTCAACATGCACCGGCGCACGCTGCAGCGCATTTTGGCGAAAAAGGCGCCACGCTAAAACAGGTCGTTATAAGGAGCGGACGGACACTTCGACAAGGATCTGCTCCAACTTATTGATATTGAGCGATTCCTGTTCGATCGCAGGATTCCATGCGATCGGGAATCGCTAGAATCGATACCTTGCGTGCGCATGCGCCTGTCGCGGCCATTGCTTCGCGCCGCAAAATAAGCTTAATGCGCGCTTCCTTGTGTTATGCCAAAGGCCATTCGAAATGACCGTGGGATCGGCCTCGAATTTTTCTGTTTTTTGTTGAATGGCGGCTATTCGAGAGGCGTTCCACGGGCCCGTGGCCCAAGCTAGGATGCTGCCTCGATCGAGGCCTGCCGGGGCCGGTAGCTCAACGGTTAGAGCCGGCCGCTCATAACGGTCTGGTTGCAGGTTCGAATCCTGCCCGGCCCACCAATTTATCACTGGTTCCAACCCGGCCGGTCATCGAAATATTTGGACCATCGGATTGAACCAGGATCGCCGATCTATCGAACTTCGATTTGGCCCGATACTTGGATTTAAGCAATTCCGGCACGCGCAGCGACAAAACGGACACAAGTTTTGCGGCAATGATCTATCTTGCCGCCGCGGTCATCCACTCCAGATTAATCTCAACAGACCCTAGTACAGTTGTAAGTATGGTGTGATTCCATTAGAGTCTGTGCGGTGACTTCA
>QHBR01000403.1:0-11211 GCA_003244015.1 Hyphomicrobiales bacterium
GGTATTTTTCGAGATGCCCCGATGTTTCGTATCTTGATCTGAGTGCGCTCAACGGCGCGGATGGAAGTCCTTCCACCACAGCTGAGTGGACAATTACCTACACGATCGACGTCCTGAGTCGAGGCAAAGACGATTTCGCGCCCATGACGGTGTATTTTGATCACCCCGATTTTCATCCGCCGCAGCATCTTTGTGACGGCAGCGCGATGGAGCCAGCGGTTCACGGCGGCCAGCGGCAGTTCCAGACTCAAGAAAACAAGCCGCCGCCCGTGCCGAACGTTGCAATGGACCAAACCTTTTTTCCAATTCAGGAGGGTACGCGAACTGTTCTGAGGCTCAAAATGGCTCCTCCGGCCTACTTCAACTTGACTTATACATGGGGCTGGAGGCAGCATCCACCGCGCGTTCAGGTTATGGAGAACGCTAACAAGCATTTCCCGCCCGGCAATCCAATCAACTTGTATGAACAAGAAGTCGACGTCTTCGGTGCGGTACGAAACGTGCTGAAGATTAGAGAAAAAATCAGTGATCTGTCGCCCGCGAAACGGATGTGGGCCGCTTTCAATGCTGCGAAGGCGCAGCTAGAGAGCGCGGCTCCAGATTATGCCGTGTGTCTGATCGCGATCAAAGAGGCTTGGTGTTCCTTTCAGGATTGGAAAGACCGTAACCATCTGCCCCGAGGCGCGGATGTCGATCCAGAGACTGATCTTACACTGCTGTACGTCAACAATACAATTTATGGGCAACTAAGGGATGGGGGTTGGAATGATTTTCCGAAATGGAGGACCCGAGCTGCGCAGCTGAAAGTCACCCTCGTCAATGGTGACTATTATAAACGCGGTTATCTAAATATCGACTTCGGTGGTGCGCGGGGGTGGGAAAGCCAGTTTAAGCCCACGCAGAAGCTGGGTGGCTCCGGATGCCAGTTCTCCTTCGGCCGATTCTACTGGTCGGTGAATCTAGCAAAGCCTGTGATGCGTGATCCGGCAGCGAGGGATGCGGCCGGCAATACGATCACTACCAAGCATAAGGTTTTCATCACCTACAATTTTGAGCCTTCTCGTCGGCTCAGATTTTATCAGTTTGACCCGCTGCACCACGATGTAGCCGTTTACTCCCTCCATTAAGAGCGTGACTCAAAAGACTACTAACACGCGCTGCATTTTTAGTAAGATTTAACCATTCGCGGATGTCCGGCCCCGGATTTTTTGAAAAAAACTCTTGTAACGCGCGGCGAATCGCCTATTTTTCACTTGCCCAATTTCGCACGTGCCTGTGGTCGTGTGTCGGTCGGCGGGGATCCGGACAAGAGGCCGGTTAACCGCCTAAAAAGGACCGGCAGCCGGAGGCGAACCGGCGAACCCCGCCAAACGGGGGACGCGACTTAAAGCAACGACGGACCGGGCTTTTTCGTCTCTGCCAGCCTCCAAAGCTGGCTTACCGAAGAGGCTAGTCTTTCTTGCCGGGCGTGCGGAACGGGATCTCATCCCAATCCAAGCGATGGCCATGACCACTTTGGACGGCGCAATCCGCGTTGTCCAGGGTGGGAATGTCCGACGGCGCAGCATCAGACCGCGCGTGCTCCCTTAGGCATTTGTCTTTGGGGCGCGAACGGTCGCGGATGGCGGTCAACCGAAGCGGTCGCGTCTCCATAGCGCGGGCACCCACGCGGCATCGCCATTCACCCAAAGCTTGTTCGTTCCGGCGCGGAAGTCCGCGCCCTTCGAAGGGATGCCGCGATGACCGATCGTATTTTGGAATTTCTCCGCAACCGCCGCGAGGATGGGCCGTGTCTGGTCCTCGACCTCGATGCCGTTCGCGACAATTATGCGTCCTTCGCCAAGGCGTTGCCCGACACCCGCGTGTTCTACGCCGTGAAGGCCAACCCCGATCCAAGAGTCCTCGAATTGCTGGCGCGTCTTGGCTCCTGTTTCGACACCGCTTCGGTCGTCGAGATCGAGCAGGTGCTGGCGGCGGGCGCGAGCGCGGACCGCATCAGCTATGGCAATACGATCAAGAAGGAACGCGACATCAAGCGCGCCTTTGAACTTGGCGTGCGCCTGTTCGCGGTGGATTGCGAGGCCGAAGTCGAAAAGGTGGCCCGCGCGGCGCCTGGGACGAAGGTGTTTTGCCGCATGTTGTGCGACTGCGCGGGCGCCGAATGGCCCCTCTCGCGAAAATTCGGTTGCGCGCCGGAGATGGCGCCGCGCGTTCTGGAACGCGCGCACCGGCTTGGTCTCGTTGCCTTCGGCCTGTCGTTTCATGTCGGCTCGCAGCAGCGCGATCCGCGCATGTGGGACGGCGCTTTGAAGGCGGCAGCGGCGATTTTCCGCGATTTGGCGGAGCGCGGAATCGCTTTGCAGATGGTCAATCTCGGCGGCGGGTTTCCGGCGAAATATGTGAAGAACGTGCCGGCGGTGAAAACTTATGGGCAAGCGATTTTGCATTCGTTGCGCCGCCATTTCGGCAACGAAATTCCCGAAACGATCATCGAGCCCGGCCGCGGCTTGGTCGGCAATGCCGGGCTAATCGAGGCGGAAGTAGTGCTAATATCGAGGAAGTCGGACGACGACAAGGTGAGGTGGGTTTATCTCGACATCGGCAAGTTCAACGGTCTCGTCGAGACGATGGACGAGATGATCCGCTATCCCATTAGGACCGCGTTCGATGGGGAAGCCACCGAGCCTTGCATTGTTGCAGGCCCGACCTGCGATTCCGTCGATGTGCTCTATGAAAAGGAACCTTACTTCCTTCCCGTCGGCCTCGAAATTGGTTCGAAAGTGCTGATTGAAGGAACCGGCGCCTATACGGCGACCTATTCCTCGATCGGATTTAATGGCTTCCCGCCGCTTAAGTCCTATGTGATTTGAAGTCGCGCACGCCGAAATCCCGCGCGGGGGAGAACGTCTCCTCCGCAATCACCTAAATCCCTGTCCCGGACGGCCGGCGAGGACTCGACGATCGAGCGTTCGCCTGGTTGCGAGGGTCGTCGCGTGCAATCCCGGCAGCGGCCGGCGGAGGCTCGGATGACCGCGTTCTCGAATTTCGAAGTGCGGGCTCCGGCTTTTGCCGGAGTTGTTGGCAAATCACGCCTCATTGTCGCCAGCGAATCGCCAGCCGATTCCGGGGCACGGGAACGCTTGCTCGACGAGGCCTTTGGCGCGGCGCGTTTTGAAAAGACCGTGGAGCGCCTGCGCGAGGGCCGTTTGCCCGCGCAAGGCCTGGCGGTCGCGGCGAAGGACGCGGGCAATCTCGTTGGCACCTTGCGGATGTGGCATATCCTCGCCGGCGAGGTGCCAGCCCTTCTGCTTGGTCCGCTCGCGGTCGCCAAGGCTTACCGTTCGCGCGGACTTGGCCGCCGGTTCATGGCGGAAGCCCTGTTCCGTGCGGCGAGCACCGGGCATCCTGCTCGTCGGCGACGCGGCTTACTACGAACCCTTCGGCTTTTCCCGCCGCCACACGCTGACGCTTTCTCTTCCAGGCCCCGTCGATGCAGCGCGCTTTCTCGGGCTCGAACTCAAAGGCGGCGCGTTGAATGGCGCGAAGGGCCTCGTGACACCCGCCGGCGCGCGCGATTTTCTGGCGCATCGCGGAACCTTCGAATTGCGCCGCGCGGCTTAGGAGCGCTGCCTCCGGGATCGGCGCGCGTCGCCAAGAGCGCGGGCAAACGGCAATCTTAAGTCGGGACCGGGGCGATGCGTCAAAACGGGAGAACAGGCGCATAGCGTGTTTTTTGTTGTTCTGAAATGTTCGATGGCTCTGGTTGGCGAGGGCGAATGCAAATTCGCCCTCGCCAATGACCCCCTGAGCGGCGATTTCGCTTCCAATACCGGCTCCTCCCGACGCCGTGTGTCGGCTCCTTGCCTTTGGCACCGATGGGCCCGGCAAGGGTGCCGGGGGATGATCGGCATGGACCTGATATGCAAGATACGCCGCGCCTATCGCGAGGAGCCCCGGCCGGTCAAGGAGATCGCGCGGACTGTTCCGATGTCGCGCGCGGCGGACGGCAAGGTGGTCCGCGGCCACGCAATCGAGTTCAAGTATGAGCGGAGCGCGCCGCCGGCGCCAAAGCTGGGCGAAGGGGCCGAGGTCCTGACCGGGATCCTGGTGAAGGAAGCCAAGCCGCCGGCGGCGCGGCCGCGCGCGTCGTCATCGAAGCGACTTTGCAGGCTCCAGGCTGGCTTTGTCCCTAACCTCGAGTTCGGCATCTATTTCAGCGCCCGCAAGCAGCACGAGCGTCCCCACCCAGAACCAGAGCAGAAGGATGACGACCGCGCCGAGCGAGCCGTAGGTGGCGTCATATGAGCTGAAATGCGTTACATAAAACGAGAACAAGGCGGATGCGGCGAGCCATGCCAATGCGGCGAAAGCGGAGCCCCAAGTTATCCACCGCCATTTAGGCTCGGTCCGGTACGGAGCGAAACGATAGAGAACCGCTGTCGCGAACAGCACAAGCATTGCCAATACGGGCCACCGGCCCAGCGCGAGCAAAGTCCGCAAGCGATCATCCATTGGCATCAGTGACAGCAATGCCGGTATGCCTGCCAAAGCGACCAGCGCCACGATGGCGAACACTATTCCTCCTAACGTCAGGCCGAGGGCAATCGCGTTTTGCACGACAAACGATCGCTCGTCCGTTTGTCGATACGCAATGGTCAGCCCTGTCATAATGGAAGAAAGCGCCGCTTTGGCGCTCCACAGCGAAACCAGCAGGCTCGTGATCAGTGCGATGTCATGTTTACTGGAACCCGCTTGCACGATCGATTGCAGCGCATCGGTTAAAAGTTTTAGCGCCTCCGGAGGTAACAGGTCGCCGAAACCTTCTATCTGATGCGCTATTTGGTCCGGATCGGCAATCAAGCCGTATAGCGATACCGTCACGCCGAGCGCCGGGAACAAGGCAAGCAGGGCGTAGAAAGCAACCCCGGCCGCAACCAAGGTCAAATTATCGCGCGAGACGCGTTCGATGATGACCAGGTTGAAATTGCGGCGCCGCTCGGGAATATCGATGCTTCCGCCGTCGGCGGTTCGAGCATGTTCGTCGCGGTCATTATCTATCTGTGCCGAAGAACGATAAAGACCCTCGTTCGGCTGACCGGTTCGTTGGTGGGTTCGGGAGTACCGCGCAATTGCGAGTACGACTAGCGCTGCGATGGCGGTTGACCACCTGTCGCCGAGATCCCGGTCCGCCATGCGTCTCTCCGTTTTTTGACCAAGACTTTTAACTGAATTCCCGGCCCTTACGTTTGTTCCGCTTACACGTGACCGGGAACAGACTTGCGTCTATTTCAATGGTAGCCGCGCAAACCCGGCCAGCGCCAGATCAGCCAAACTCTGGAAAGGGCGGTCCAAAGAACGCCGACGGCATGACATCGCACTCTGGCGCCAAACACACCCTGCGTCGCATTACGCCTGTTTTCGGCCGCTCGCTCCGCAACCGAGAGCGTTATGCGCGCAGTGCGCAGGTCGCTCCAGAAGCATCTCGGGCAACGAAGTTTTACCGGCCCAATAGCGCGCTCTATCCAGCCCTTCTTGCAAAATTTTTTGCCCATGTGGATAGCGGGAACCGCTCCCGGCGGACCAAAAATTCCCTCCTTTTTGCCGCGCCCGCGTGCCACAAGTAGAGCACGTCTTGAACTGATTCGGCGTACGCCGTGCACGTCGGCGCCGGTCGAGAAGGCCCATGCCAGCAATCGAAAATCTTGCCGAAAGAGCCCGCCTTGGTGCCAGCGCCAGCCCCGAGCCCGTGTTCAGATTGGCGCCGCATAACATCGAGGCGGAACAGGCTTTGCTCGGCGCGATCCTCGTCAACAACGATGCCTTCGACCGGGTCTCCGATTTCCTCAAAGCGGACCATTTTTCCGAGGAAGTTCACCGGCGGATTTTCGACGTCGCTTCGCAGCTGATCCGCGCGGGAAAACTTGCCTCGCCGATCACCTTGAAGACTTTTCTTGGCGAGCATGATCTTGGCGGCGTCACCGTGCCGCAATATCTCGCCCGCCTCGCGGCGGAAGCAACGACCGTCATCAACGCCGAGGATTATGGCCGCACCATCCACGATCTCGCTCTTCGCCGCGATTTGATCCTCATCGGCGAGGACATCGTCAACGCGGCCTATGACGCGCCGGTCAACGCGAGCCCTTGCGAGCAAATCGAGGACGCCGAGCGAAAACTCTATTCGATCGCCGAGACCGGCCGCTACGAGGGCGGTTTTCAGCGCTTCTCGGATGCCTTGACCACCGCCGTCGATATGGCGGCAAAAGCGTTCGAGCGCGACGGACGCTTGTCGGGGATCGCGACGGGTCTCGCCGATCTCGATCGTTACATGGGCGGCTTGCAGCCGTCCGATCTTGTGATTGTCGCCGGGCGTCCCGGCATGGGCAAGACGGCGCTTGCGACCAACATCGCCTTCAACATCGCGAGTTCGCACGAGGACAAGCCCAAACCCGACGGCACCAGGGAAACCGTCAATGGCGGCATCGTCGGCTTTTTCTCGCTCGAAATGTCGGCCGAGCAATTGGCGACGCGCATCATCGCCGAACAAGCGACCGTTCCTTCCTCCAAGATCCGCAGGGGCGACATCGGCGAGCCGGAATTTCACCGGATCGCCCAGGCCGCCCGGAAGATTCAGACGATCCCCTTCTATATCGACCAGAGCGGCGGGCTTTCGATCGCCCAGCTAGCGGCACGGGCGCGGCGGTTAAAACGCCAACGCGGCCTCGATGTCCTCGTGATCGACTATCTGCAATTGCTCGGCGGCTCGAAAACCCGGAGCGACTCGCGCGTGCAGGAGGTGACCGAGATCACCACCGGCCTCAAGGCGCTGGCCAAGGACTTGAACGTTCCGGTGATCGCGCTTTCGCAACTCTCGCGGCAGGTGGAAAGCCGCGACGACAAGCGCCCGCAACTGTCCGATTTGCGGGAATCGGGCTCGATCGAACAGGATGCCGACGTAGTCCTCTTCGTCTTTCGCGAGGAGTATTATGTGAACAGCAGAAAGCCGCGCGAGGGAAGCGAGGAATTCCCCAAGTGGCAGACCGAAGCGGCAAAGGTGCATGGCAAGGCCGAAATCATCATCGGCAAGCAGCGCCACGGCCCGACGGGAACCATCGAACTCGCTTTCGAGGCCGAGATGACACGGTTTTCCAATCTCGCTCGAGACGAAAATCTACCTGACCATTTTTAGCCGGCGACTTTCGCATCGCGGACTTATCGTCAAACTCAGGAGCTAATCCTTATCTCCATATTCGGATAGTTCGGGCCGCCGCCTTCGGGCGGCGCCCAATCGATGCTTGCGCCGGGTCCTTGAGTTCCGCGCATTGACGACATAACGCTGGTTGCTCTCGGCCGCCTCGCCGCCCGGGGCACGATGATCGGCGGCCTGGTTTGAGGGTTGCCACGGCTGGCCTGCTTGCAGTTATATGTGAAGTATATATAACGAAGTACAATTAGCTAGGCTGCAGCTATATAAGGCTTGGAATTGACAGAAAATACATGCGGGTTTGACGATCGAGGCCACGCGGCGCGTGCTCAGCTCTTTGTTGTTCGGCTTGGCGGTTGGGGCCGTCATTTTTACGCGAAGCGTGTTTGGCGGAGAGGGCGCGCCCACGGCCGCACCCGGCGGCAACCCCGCGCCAATCGTCTTCGCGGCCGCCAGCATGAAGACCGCTCTCGATGCGGCCGCCGCCGCCTGGAAATCCGATACCGGCAACACCGTGTCGATTGCTTATGCGTCCTCCGCCACCCTTGCGAAGCAGATCGAGCAGGGCGCGCCGGCGGATATATTTATTTCCGCCGATCTCAAATGGATGGATTACCTCGAAAAGGTCAAGCTCATCCGCGCCGGAACACGCCGGAATCTGTTTGGCAATAAGCTTGTCCTCATTGAGCCCAGCGACGCCGATGTCAAGCTCGAGATCGCAAAGGGTTTCGATCTCGCGGGCGCCGCGGGCGATGGCAAAATCGCTGTTTGCGCCATCGACTCATGTCCTGGCGGAATTTACGCCAAGGAAGCTCTCGAAACACTCGGCGTCTTCGCGGGCGTCGAACCAAAGCTCGCGCAGGCCGACAATATCCGCAATGCGCTAAACCTCGTGTCGCGCGGCGAAGCGCGGTTCGGCATTGTTTATGCAACCGACGCAAGAGCCGATCCAAAGGTGAAAGTGGTTGGCACGTTTCCAGCTTCGAGCCATAGCCCGATCGTCTATCCCGTTGCGCTCATCGCGGCCTCGGCAAATCCAGACGCTGCATTTTTCCTTGCCTATTTGACGTCCGAGGCGGCGGCCAAGATCTTTCTGGAACAGGGTTTCGAAATTCTGTCGAAATGATCGCCGCTACCCCGTCACGGGTATTGTCCGTATTTTGAATTTCATCGATGGGTGGGAAATGGTTTTTCACTAGCGCCATTTGAACAGTACAGATGCGCCATAATACCAAGTCTCATAGGTCGTGACTCTTATCGTCATGCCCGGCCTTGAGCCGGGCATCCAACAACGGAGGGCAGATGTTTGGATGGCCGGGTCAAGCCCGGCCATGACATTGGGAGGGTCGATGGTTCACTCTCTACGAGACTTGGTATAAGCTGCCATCTTCTACTGCCAAAGATTTCCTAACGAGTGTGGTAATCTTCTAGCAATATATTTGATTGGTCCGATGGTCGATGCGTTGGCCTTTTTAATCAGGGTTGCAAGACCCGCAGACTCAGATGCAGTCACCGCTTTGCTCGTAGCAAGCTATTCGAGATTGCTTGCCGCTAGCTATGACAGCGACCTGCTGGGCCGAACCTTGTCGCATATGACCAGGGCGAACCCAACGCTGCTCACGTCTGGTACCTACTACGTTGCGGAAAGAGAGCCGGGCAATCTTGTGGGATGCGGAGGCTGGACGACAGCGCGGCCCGGAAGCGGAGAGTTCATTGAAGGGGAAGCGCACATCCGTCACTTTGCAACTCACCCCGAGTGGGTGCGACGAGGAGTTGGGACTTCCCTGCTTGCTCGATGCTCTTGCGACGCCCGGTCACTCGGCGTGCGCAAGCTGCACTGCTTTTCGACATTGAACGCCGAACCCTTTTATCGGGCGTCCGGTTTCGGCGCCGTCCGGCCAATCGACGTGCCGATGGGGCCAGGTTTGACATTACTCAGTGTCGCGATGAGTTGCAAGCTTACGTAGCATTGCAGAGCAACGAGAGGAACCGGCGTCGGTCAAGACCGGTCATCGCCTACTTCGCGCGCTTAGGGTAGGGTTGCGCGAGCGGCTTAAACCGACGTTCGCATTGGCTAATCAAGGGCATAAACGGGTATCGTTCAGCGACGATACACGCCATCGCGACGATACACGCCACCGCGATGGTACACGCCACCGCGATGGTACACGCCACCGTGGTACGCGCCACCGCGATGGTACACACCACCGTGGTACACGCCGCCGCCGCCGCGATATACGCCGCCGTACCCGACCGCGGGGTATCCAGCTACGTTGGGCCGGCAGCCTCCGTAGGGACCCCGGTGAAATCCCAGGCCACATCCTCCCGCGACCAGGGTCACATTGGAACTCTGGTTAGGAAGGGGCGATATTGAAAAAGCGTTGGCGTCAAAGGCGACCACAATGGTGGCCAAGGCGCCGATGACGCCCGCTATGCAAAGCATCCTCTGCAAGGCTCGTTCCTCCTAGTAGTGAAAAAAAACGCAAAATGCAGTCGCAGACCCGAGTTTGGCGGCTCGCACCCTTACCATCGTAGCATCAGTCGACGGTCGTAATCCAGTCAAAGAACCTCAACACTCGATTTCCCCGCCGGGTTCGCCATGGCCGCGTCGATTGATAGAGCGCAATATGCTTGATAATTATGCCTGAATCGTCGAATTCGCTTAGCAAAATAACAGTTCATCCTGGGAATCTGGGATAAGATACGTATGCCACACCAGCCCGAAGACCTTGGTTGCGTCCGAGTCTACATTTCCTGGGTCCGCTTAGGGTCAACTCCCGTCATCGAGAACTCTGAGCCGAACTTTCGGTCGGAAGCAGAAATTCAAACTGAGACATTACCCGAAAACCCGGATCGAAGGAGCTGGCGCTTGGCAAAACTATCGCCCGCGGAATGGACGGCGGTCTGGCTGTCGTTGAGAATCGCCACCGCCGCGACAATCGCCAGCCTTCCGTTTGGCATTCTCGTTGCCTATGCGCTCGCGCGCTGGCGTTTCGCGGGCAAGATGATCCTCAACGCCGCCGTCCATTTGCCGTTGGTAATGCCTCCGGTTGTCACTGGCTTCCTCTTGCTCATTCTGTTCGGCCGGAAAGGCGTTTTCGGCGGCTTTCTCGCCAACATTGGCATTGTTCTGTCGTTTCGCTGGACCGGCGCCGCGGTGGCGTGCGCGGTCATGGGATTTCCGCTCATGGTCCGCGCGATGCGGCTTTCTTTCGAGTCCATCGACCAGCGTTTGGAACAGGCCGCCGGAACCCTCGGCGCAAATCGCATGTGGACATTTTTTCTCGTCAGTCTGCCGCTCGCACTCCCTGGCATCATTGCCGGGTCTATTCTCGCGTTTGCCAGGGCGCTCGGCGAATTCGGCGCGACGATCACCTTCGTTGCAAATATTCCGGGCGAGACCCAGACAATCGCGTCGGCGATCTATAGCTATACGCAAGTTCCGGGCGGCGACGCGAACGCCCTGCGATTGACCGTCGTTTCGATCGCGATTTCGTTTGCCGCGCTGGTTGCCTCGGAAATCGTCCAGCGGCGGGCCGGGAAAGCTCTGGCAAACCTCGTATGATCGAGCTCGATGTCGCGCTCAAGATCAAAAGCTTCGATCTCGACGTGGCTTTCCAGAACGGCGATGGCATTACCGCGCTGTTTGGCCGTTCCGGTTCGGGCAAATCGCTGACGCTCAATCTTATCGCAGGGTTGATGCGCCCTGACCGGGGAACCATCAAGCTCGACGGCCGTGTTCTCGTCGATAGGAAACGCGGCACCTTTGTCGCCCCGCACCAGCGCCGCATCGGCGTTGTGTTCCAGGATTCGCATCTCTTTCCGCATCTCAGCGTGCGGCAGAATCTGCGGTTTGGACGCTGGTTCGCGCCGCGCGGCGAGCTGGCAATCGATTTCGATTCCGTGGTGGAGATTTTGGCAATCGGCAAGCTTCTGTCGCGCCATCCGGCAAGATTGTCGGGCGGCGAAAGACAGCGAGTGGCAATCGGGCGCGCGCTTCTTTGCGGCCC
>QHBR01000403.1:11237-17823 GCA_003244015.1 Hyphomicrobiales bacterium
CGGTTGCGCGACGAATTCGCCGTGCCGATAGTCTACGTTTCCCATGCGATCGAGGAAGTAGCGCGGCTTGCGAATAAAATCGTTGTTCTCGATGCGGGACGGGTCAAGGCAATCGGTAATCCTGGCGAGGTTTTTGGCGCGCTCGGCCGCGACAGCCCCTGGTCGAGGTTCGATCGCATCTCGGTCTTATCGATGAAAGTTTGCGGCGAGAATGCCGCCTACGGCCTCACCGAGCTGCAGCATCCTGCCGGCACGGTTTGGCTCGCCGGTCCGGCCGGGCCCTTGGGAGGGCAGGTCCGGATTATCGTTAAGGCGACCGACGTCGTGCTTGCCGCCCGTCCGCCGCGCGATCTCAGCGTGCGCAGTTCTCTCCGTGGACAAATCGGGTCAATCGAAAAAAACGGTCCGTTGGCCGCCGTGGAGATCGTGCTCGAAGGGGAAGGGCGCCTTTATGCCGTGACCACGCGCCATGCGCTCGACGAACTCGGTCTCGTTTGCGGGGCGCGGCTGTTTGCTTTGATCAAGACCAGCGCGCTCGACGAGCGCCAGGTCGCTGCGAAGCCGCGTGACCCCTAGAACGAAATCAGAGCGACTGTGGATAGAAGCTGTTGGCTGGACAGTCGAGCCGCTCATCGACTGGCGCTCGGAGCGCGCCGGAAGGAAGGCGGCACCGCCTGCAGCAAATTCCGCCGGCGCGGCGTTGGCGATCTTGCGGATCGCCCGCGATTGCGGCGCCCTTCATTTAAAATTGGACATCGTGTGACACTTCGGTTACGGCTCGGAGCCGGGCGCGCGGTCCTTTTACGACAATGAGTTCGCGCGGCGGCCTCGGCTGACCGCGGTGCCGGTACTCGGAATGGGTCTTGTTTTCGACGGGGTTGAGGGACAGGGGACGTTCCAACCCAGGGACAACCTGCGAATGCGGAACTCGCGCTTCGCGGTGGCTCCCCTCCGCCACTGAAGAGCACTCATGGATCAGCGCGGCCGAAGAGGTGGTATCCAAACACGGAGGAGTAGTTGCGGCACTCTTCCGGCTAGTCCAACCAAGTACGAAGAGAAAGAGAATTATGGAAACGTCAAGATTGTACTTTCTATCCGTTCCGGTATTTATCGCCATGTCGATGCTATCTGGATGCGGTAGCGGTTCCGGTCAACCCACCAATATCTCATATCGCCAAATCGGCATATGCAAAGGGTTTGAATCGGCATCGGGTCCAGTAACATCGAAGCCTGACGAAGGCTATGCCTTCTTCAAAATCGAAACCGTGGACAATACAAAGTCCAATAAGGCTTTCGCTTTCGATCCGAAGCTGCTTTACGTGGACCAAACCACGCCACAGCAAAGGGCCAAGCAGTTGTGGGAATGGGACCGCCACTTTGCATCCACGGATTCGAGAATCCCGAAGAACCTCGGCATTTCACTGGCCCCCGAAAAGATGATCCCGGCGGGCGGCAAGCTCGACGTAAATAGTTTCGTTGTCATACCACTTGGCGTCAACAATCCATCGGGCGGACCGGAAGCCAATAAGCTAGCCTTCGACCTTTTGCATGACTCTGGGAACTCCGAGAACACCGCGAGCGGCCAGATTCGCGTGTCGGAAGGTATTGTATTCACCAAAACAAATGCCGCCGACACCAAATGGACCGTTGCGGAAAATTGTAAGGAGCTAACATTCAAATAGCGTCGGCTGGCGGTCCCCATGTGCGGGCCGGCTATTATCGCCGGCCTGCAGTCTTGGCATTAATGAAAGCCGGCCGGCGCAACCATAGGCGCCTAAAATGCCCGGACAAAAATTGCTTTGTTCCGGTGGGACCCGTGAGCCTCCAGTGGCGTCGAATGGCGGATCCGGGAACATCGCGCTCCCGAAGGACAGGTCCGCGCGGCGCCGGAAGCCCACCGGCTTTCATTCTCCGAGATGCACGCTTTGCTCGAGGCATCAGTCCATGCGCATGCGCGCCGTCACCGCCGTTTTGGCGGTGCCCGTTTCCTTCATCGCCTTCGCCATCTGGTCGGCGATGATCTTCTCGCGGGTTCAGGGCAGGCCTTCCATCGCAGCCTGAAAGGCCAAACCTCGTCCTTTGCGCGGGATATTGGCTTGCCTCCGGAACATCCCGGATAAACCTTCCGCCCGCGCGGCCGCCATGCTAGAGCGACTTTCGCGCGGCCCCCGGCCCGGTTTTTCCCCTCTCGCCCAAAATTCTCATGCAAACGCGCATCGCCCGCCGCTTCGAAGAGCTTGCACGGCAAAACCGCGCCGCGCTTGTGATTTTCGTGATGGCGGGCGACCCAGATCTTGCGACGTGCCTTGCTATTCTGAAAGCCCTTCCCAAGGCTGGCGCCGATGTGATCGAGCTTGGCATGCCCTTCACCGACCCGATGGCGGACGGCCCGGCGATCCAGGCGGCGGGGCTGCGCGCGCTTAACGCCGGAACGACTCTCGCCAAAACGCTGGCGCTCGCCGCCGATTTCCGCAAAACCGATTCCACGACGCCGATGGTGCTCATGGGCTATTACAACCCGGTCTATGTGTATGGCGTCGAAGCCTTCCTGCGCGACGCGAAGGCCGCCGGGGTGGATGGCTTGATCGTCGTCGATCTGCCGCCGGAAGAGGATGCGGAGCTCTGCCTGCCTGCGCTTGCGGCGGGGCTGAATTTCATCCGCCTCGCGACGCCGACGACGGACGATGCGCGGCTGCCAGCCGTCCTCGCCCATACCTCGGGCTTTGTCTATTATGTCTCGATCACCGGCATTACCGGGGCGTCCGGTCCCGAACTTGCCAAGGTCGCCTCGGCGGTAAACCGGATCAAGGCGCATACGAGCTTACCGGTCGCGGTCGGCTTCGGGGTGAAGAATGCCGGAAGCGCCGCCGTGATCGCCGCTCACGCCGATGGGGTGGTGGTCGGCTCGGCGATCGTCGAAGCCTTGCGGGCCTCGCTTGATAGGAATGGCAAGGCGACCGGGAAAAGCGTAGAAGCAGTCGCCGGTTTGGTCGCCGCTATCGCCAAGGGCGTGCGGATGGGGGCGCCCGGCCCGGTCTGAAGCAGCCGCAACAAGTCCCGCAAGAACAGACGCCGCCGCAAAACTGGATCGCCCAGAATTGGATTGCCTATGAACTGGATCTCCAATGTCGTCCCGCCCAAGGTCAGGTCTCTGCTGCGCCGCGAGACCGGCGAAAACCTCTGGATCAAATGCCCTGAGTCCGGCGAACTCGTTTTTCATAAGGATCTCGAAGCGAACTTCTTCGTCGTCCCGGGCTCCGGCTATCACATGCGCGTTGCCCCCAAGGCACGATTGGACAAACTTTTCGACGACGCGGCCTACGAAGAGATCGCGACGCCGGAAGTGCCGTTGGACCCGCTGAAATTCCGCGATGTCAAGCGCTACACGGACCGGCTCAAGGAATATCGCCTGAAAACCGGCACGTCCGACGCGGTGAAGCTCGCCTTCGGCAAATTGCAGGGCATGGATATCGTTGCCGCGGTGCAGGATTTCGATTTCCTCGGCGGCTCGCTCGGCATGGCGGCGGGCGAGGCCATCGTGACTGGCATGACGGCGGCGGTCGAGCGCCACGCGCCTTTCATCATCTTCACCGCCTCGGGCGGCGCCCGGATGCAGGAAGGCATCTTCTCGCTAATGCAGATGCCGCGCACGACGATCGCCGTGCAGCGTCTGCGCGACGCCAAGCTTCCCTATATCGTCGTCCTGACCAATCCGACTACGGGCGGCGTCACCGCCTCTTATGGCATGCTCGGCGATATCCATATCGCCGAGCCCGGCGCGGTCATCGGTTTTGCCGGCGCCCGGGTGATCGAACAAACGATTCGCGAGCGCCTGCCCGAAGGCTTTCAGCGCGCCGAATATCTCGAGGCGCATGGCATGATCGACATGGTGGTGAAAAGAGGGGACATGCGCGCGACGCTCGCCCGCCTTTGCGCGCTGTTGACGCGGACCAAGCCGATCGAGCACGCCGCCGCCTGAGGGTCGCGGAACAAGGCCATCATGGACTCGCTGGACGCGCTCCTCGCCCGCCTCTTCACTCTGCATCGCAAGACGATTGAACTGTCGCTCGGCCGAATCGAGCGGCTGCTTGCCGCGCTCGGGTCGCCGGAGAAGCGTCTGCCGCCGATCGTTCATGTTGCCGGAACCAATGGTAAAGGTTCGACCATCGCTTTCATGCGCGCCATTCTCGAAGCGGCCGGAAAGCGCGTCCACGTCTATACCTCGCCGCATCTGATACGTTTTCACGAGCGCATCAGGCTTGGCGCGGAAGGCGGCGGAAGCCTCGTCGGGGATGGCGCGCTGTTTGCCGCCTTGACCGCGTGCGATCAGGCCAACAAAGGCGAACCGGTCACCTTCTTTGAAGTCACCACCGCGGCGGCTTTCAAGCTTTTCAGCGAGCATCCGGCCGATTATCTGCTGGTGGAAGTTGGTCTCGGCGGAAGGTTCGATGCGACCAACGTCATCGCGCGGCCAAAGGCCACGGTCGTCGCGCCGGTGTCGATCGATCATCCCGAGTTCCTTGGCGCGACGGTCGATAAAATCGCTTTTGAGAAGGCCGGAATCTTCAAACCCGGCGCCCCCGCGATTGTGAGTATCCAGCAAGATGCCGCACTGGCGGTGCTAGAGCGGGAAGCCAGCCGCGTAGGCGCGCCGCTGATTGCCGCAGCGCGGAATTACGAAGCACGGGAAGAACATGGCCGCCTTGTCTTCGAGGACGATCGCGGCCTTCTCGACCTGCCGTTGCCGCGTCTCGTTGGCCGCCATCAGCATCAAAATGCCGCGACCGCGATCGCCACGCTGCGCGCGATCGAGCCAAGCCTCGCGCCCGCTGCCTTCGAAGACGGCCTGGCGCGGGCCGAATGGCCAGCCCGCTTGCAAAATCTCGCCACGGGCCGGGTGGCGGCGCTTGCCCCGGCCGGCGCAGAGGTTTGGCTCGATGGCGGCCATAATGAGGACGCCGGGCGCGCACTCGCGCAAGCAATGGCGGAGTTCGAGGACCTGACGCAAAGGCCGCTCGTTATCGTCTGCGGATCGCTCGCATCCAAGGATACGGGCGGGTTTCTCCGGCCCTTCCAGGGCCTCGCCCAGGAAGTTCTCGCCGTTCCCGTGAACGCGGACCAATATGCCAAGCCCGCCGCCGAAGTTGCCGCCGCCGCTACCACGAATGGGATTCCCGCGGCGGTATGCGACAGCGTCAAATCAGCGCTTGTGTTTCTCGCCGCACGCGAATGGCCGGCGCCACCCCGCGTTCTGATCGCGGGCAGTCTTTATCTCGCCGGAGAAGTGCTGGCGCTGAACGGCACGCCGCCGGAATAGGCGATTTGTCAATTCCTGTGCTCCCCTGGATGAGGGCGAGGCTCTTGAAACGGGCTCCTAGCCGCGCCTGGCTATTGTTTATCAACTGGCATTACCCAACTAATGTTTAAAGCATACTCTCTAACATCTGGGGCGTACAATAGCCGCCATGACAACGATAACCGGACGCCAGTCTCCACAATCAATTGTTCTAAAATCGATCGCGCCGTCTTTCCCGAGCCGCCGATGGAAGTCTTCGTCTGGGATAACATATTCATCGAGATCTGTAAGAAAGTTTCCATTGCTACGAACACACATGTAGGCATGGGAACGGTCCCGTCGATCAGCGCAATGGCGTTCGCTCCTTTGGCTCGATCGTGATCACCGTATCCAATACCAGCTTCACCGGCTCAAGTTTTCCGGATAACCCAGTCATTTGCCGGGGCACGACGTGGAGCAGGCCGACCCCCTGCACGACGGCAAATACAAAGCCGCGATGGCTTTCGTTATAGATTTTTACGACCGTATTCACTGTACTTAATTCATCTTGATTAGTAGCTGGCAGCGGAAACGATAGTATCGCAGCCTTTGGTACTAATACACGATTCGCACCCGGAGCGGCGCTCGAGCCTTCCTGAACTAAAGGTGTAACATCTGGCATATCGCTACTACGAATATATGGAGGATCTTCGTAGGTAATTCGCCATCCATATCTGTTTTCGAGCTCTTGTATCGGGCGATACGCCCGCGGCAAGTTGCGATATCCGAGCGATCTGACCGACTCTGAATGGTAGCTAGTTGAACCGCTCATTCCGCCGGGCAAGCGCGGCGGTGGCAAGCGGACCGTGGTGATGCGTGAGGTGGTGAACGGCCTCATGTACATTCTGTCGACCGGCTGTCAGTGGCGGGCGATCCCGAAGGACCTGCCGCCGAAGAGCACGATCTACGACTATTTCGACCTGTGGACCTACGACGGCACATTGGAGGATATCCACCACGCACTTTATGTGAAGTGTCGCGAGCAGGCCCAAAGGGAGGTCAGCCCCACCGCCGCCATCATCGATAGTCAAAGCGTCAAGAGCGCCGAAAAAGGGGGGCCTGCATCGATCCGCCCGGCGGAGCCTGTCCTTGGGCCGGTCGAAGACCGGACCCGAGGGATGCGGGCAAAAAAATCAAGGGTAGGAAGCGGCACATTCTCGTAGATACGCTGGGCTTGCTGCTTCATGCCGTCGTCCATCCGGCCGATATTCAAGATCGTGATGGCGGCATTCTCGTCATGGCGACCCTGTT
>QHBR01000245.1 GCA_003244015.1 Hyphomicrobiales bacterium
TCTGAATGCGTCACTCCACTAGCTTAAACTCAACCAGTCGAAATCACTGCGTCCAGGTGCTAGCTTTCACCAACATGATGATCAACCTGACCGCTGCCGTTCTAACTCGAACCCATATGCGGCTCCTGGTCTGCGATTTCACGTGAAACAACTGCCCCGGCGGCCGAGACCTCTGCCAATCTCTGGAGTAACTCGCTGGAAAGACGTTCAGTTGCCGGTATCGCGGCCAATGCCTCAAATGAGCGACTTCCGCTCGACGACAAGCCGCATGCTCAGCTTCTTCAATTCATCGAGATTGATGCTCATGGTTCATCTCCGGTTACGCTTTGGGCTCAGCGTACCAGGCTATGTCGAAGCTTGGCGTGCGGAGCCGTTCTTTGTAGCAATCGTTCTCTCAAACTCGACTTCGGCGCGGAGCCCTTCGAGATCGCGGTGAACGACAGCGATTGCCAGCTTATTGCCCGCGCGCCGATAGGTGATAGTGCAGTCTCTTCTGTCCAATGACCCGTTGATCTCCGCTTGGTCCCAGCGCTCCGCGTGCCCAACATAGGCAATGCCGAAGTCGTACTGCTCGGTCCAGAAGAATGGGACAGCGTCAAACCGCTCGCGCCGGCCAAGAATGTTGCGCGCGGCGGTCTGTCCCTGGCGCTCGGCCACGACAAAATGTTCGACACGGATTCGTTCGCCGGTGAGCCGGTCCGGCCAGCGCGCGATGTCGCCGGCTGCGAAGATACGCGGGACGCTTGTCTCGAGGTACTCGTCCACTGTGACGCCGCGATCGATGGCGAGCCCTGCTCGCTCCGCCAATGAGATCGCCGGCCGCACACCGATGCCGGCGACGACGAGATCGGCTTGGAGCTTTTCTCCATTTTTCAGCGTCACACTTCGCTCGTCTATCGAGGTAGCTGTCGTGCCAAGATGGAACGTCACTCCATGTTCCTCATGCAGTCTGCGGATGAAATTCCCGGCCTCCGGTCCCAGGATTTTCTCCATCGGAATTGTCTCGGGCGCGACCACATGCACTTCGACATTCCGCGCACGGAGCGAGGCTGCCACCTCGAGCCCGATGAAGCTGGCGCCGATCACCACGGCGCGCCGTGATGCCAGAGCCTTCGAGACCAGAGCGCGGCTGTCCGCGAGCGTGCGCAGATAATGCACGTGCGGGAGGCCGCCGCCAGGAACCTCGAGCCGCACGGGATCGGCACCGGTGGCGAGGAGGAGCGCGCCATAGGCGTGGCGGCTGCCATCCGCCAGCTCTACGTGCCAGCTCCCTGTGTCGATCGCGGCCACGCGTGCGCCGAGGCGTAAGTCGATTTCGTGATCTCTATAGAATTTTGCCGGTCGGAGGAGATTCGACTCCTCGGACGCGGTGCCGGCAAGATAACCCTTCGACAAATTGGGCCGATCGCAGGGCGCTGCCTCATCGGCGCTCAGCATCGTGATGCCGCCGGAGTAGCCCTCCTGACGGAGCGTTTCCGCGGCAGCATTGCCGGCCGCGCCACCCCCGACGATGATGATCGACTCGGGCATCCCGGCCGCCAGCGGATGCCATGGCCACACGCCGCTCTCCAGCTTCTCCCGAACGTATATGGTTCCGGCCCGCTGCTCGACCGGCCTGAACTGACCCGCCACGTCGCGCACCTTTTCGACGCGCCAACGGGGAACCGGATCCAGCGCCGGCGCGCGGAGGGCCGCGCCGGTGCGCAGGCTAAAGCATGCATGGTGCCATGGGCAGCGAACCGTATCGCCCACGATGAGCCCCGTTTCGAGTGGCGCGCCGTAGTGCGTGCAGATGGCGCCGATCGCGAACAGTTCATCGCCGCGCCGGACAAGGAGCACCGGTTCGCCGTCCGCGTGCCCAAGCAGCATGGTTCCGTCAGGAACCATTGAGAGTTCAACTCCCTGAGTGAGATCAGGCCCGTTGAGTTTTGCCTTTTCTTCGCTCATTCGATCCTCTCTGAGGCCGGTGCCGTGAGTGCGCCCCTACCTGCCGGTATAGCCGGACTATGTCCACCCTCCAGGCCAGCTATAGTCATATACGTTCCACCGATCGAATGGCAACTTTTTGAACCGGCATGTGCCGCGATGGCTCGGCGATCAGTCACGAGGTGCGGCAGGCGTGGCACCATTGGCCGGCTCACGAAGCCGTCACCGGAGCAAATGAAAAAACGGGTCAGCGCCACGAGTGAACTCCCGGCTATCTGTGCCACTTCAGATGGATTGATTTCCCGAGATCAGTCATCTGGCTTCCGGTGAGGATGAGTCGCGTCCGCGACGCAACAGAATACCGAAAAGAGGCATCCAGAGGTGCTGAAACGGTAAATGCGCTGCATAACGGCGATTAGTACGCGCTCAACCGGTATCCATCGAAGTCCTCGAGATCGTCTAACCCTTCGATCGCCGCGCGTGTGATGGCGCTGTCCAGTTCATTGAAAAGTGGATGGTCAGACTCTTCCCAGATCGCGACAACTTGATTTAAGAGTCACCCTCAGGATCATTCTTTCCTCCCTTGTCTTGTCGAGTCCAGCCGGCGAAAAACATTTGATCGTGGTGTTCGCCGCCACCCGTAATAACTATATGACGGCACGGATCCTCGCATGCATGTAGTCGCGGTAATCGGAAGCACGTCCTATCGCTCCGTCATTTGAAATGGTCGCTAGTCCTGATTCTGAAGTTTTCAGCATGGTCGAATGATGCTCGTCGACGGTGCGTTTGCAGAAGCGGTTGATGGCGACGAGGATATCATCGGCGGACTTTGTCCGGCGGAACGGCTTTGGTTCCGCATTGGTGGCATCGATATAGGCTTTGATAGCGGCTTCGAGTTCGCCGGTTGTCCGATGCACGCCACGCCGGATTTGTTTTTCGGTCAGCAGAGCGAAGAAGCGGCGGAAGGATCATATGCCCGAGGACCGCATCCGGTCCGCGACCTCAGAATTTTGCTCGCTACGAGCTTTCGGCGCGCCAGAGCGAAAAACTGCCCATGCGAACCTAGCCCCCGACCGTATCTCACAGCGGAGCGGCGCCGGCAGACTCGGAAACTACGCAGATCCAATCGTCGTAAACCCGGCGTGGACGATGTACGATCTGCGTGAGCCAGAGCCGGGTCAGCCTATTGGTTTGACCTCCTCGACGGCTGGATATACGAGCGTCCCGCCGGGCAGCGATCGCACGCCAGGCGTGAGCTGCGCGGGTTCGATCTTATTGTGCCCCATAATGTGCGCCACCGGAACCCCTTCCGCCAACAGGTAGTCGGCTATGATGCGGCGGTGGCAGCGCCACCACACAGCTTCAGCACACATAATGGCGCAGCAATTGTCACGGGCGAGCGCTCGTAGTTCGTCCAATCCCCTTCGGAACGCGTCAGTTGCCGCGTAATCGGCATAGTTTCGGAAAGCCGCGACCCGCCAGAGCGTATTGGGCGATGGCATCGCTCCCTTTGTTCGGTGGCGTAGTCCCCCAAGGGCGGCCAGATGACGGTAGGTGATCTCGGCGTCAACGAGCGCTTCCGGGAGAGCATCAGCGTTAAACTGCGGATTCGTCCGCGAGCGCGGGATCGAGCGCACATCGACGAGCAGATCCACGGCCACCTGCTGGAGCAAAGCGACGAGCTCGGCGATCGTGCGCGTCGAATGGCCTATTGTAAAGATTGTCGGCATCGCCTGGGATTGTCGTACAGGTTTTGTGATCATCTACATCATGTACATCAAGTACGTCGGCAAGTACATCGGCGTTCGGGCGAGGATGTTGCTGCGCTTGGAGATTCGACCGCTGTGGTCGATCTCGCGGGACTTAAGCTGCCTGGGCGTGAGACCGGGGTGCCGGCAAGGGCCTTGCCCGGCGTGACGAGATTTATCCCCTCATCGCCAGCCTAATCCGGGCCGAACGCACCCACCGACAGGCCCGCTCAATCAGCTACCGCATCGGCGGAGCCAAGTTCCCGGTCCTCAAAGATCTCGACAAGTTCGTCTTCGCCGACACGCCAGTCGACGAAGGTCAAGTACGTGAGCTTGCCACCGGCAGCTTCCTCGACGCCAAGCGCAATGCGATCTTCATCGGCGGGACTGGCACCGGAAAAACCCATCTGTGCATCGGAGTCGCCTCTACGGTCATCCGCACCCGGGCCCGAGGCCGATTTTTCAATCTGGTCGATCTGGTCAACCAGCTCGACCAGGAGAAGGCCGCCGGCCGCAGCGGCCGCCTGGCCGAGAAGCTGCTGCGCTACGATCTCATCGCCATCGATGAACTCGGCTATTTGCCGTTCAGCCAGCCCGGCGGCCAGTTGTGTTCCACCTGATCAGCAAACTCTACGAGAACACTTCACTGCTGATCACCACCAATCTTGCCTTCGCCGATTGGCCGCAGGTGTTCGGCGACGCCAAGATGACCACCGCCATGCTCGACCGCTTGACCCATCATATATGTCGTGAGCCAGGACAGTGACTTGCCTGCCCTACCCAGCCTATGTAAATTGACGCTATTGCAATCCTCGTGGAGACGGTCATGCGCCTCGAACCTTATCCTTACAATCTCCATCCTACTTGGGAGACAGCGCTCACCTACTTGGGAGACAGCGCTCACACTGCCCCGGGGCAAGGCCGCGATGGTGATCTCTTCGGCACCGGTGCCCTCGCCGGCCACTGCGGCGGCCCCGGCCACGGTTCCCCGGAGGCGGCACGCAGCACGACGCGCATTGCTATCTTTTCAACGTCGGCAACTGACAGGCTCACGTTCAAGCGGAAATTGAGCCTTCAAAATGCGCCATTCCGCGCCAGTCAGATCGCCCAGGCTCAATCCTTCCTTCCCCAGAAAGGCAGCTTTGAATAAAAAAATTTGAATCCTCTGTCAAAATCTATCCGCGTGGCCTCATAGGTATCTTCATGACATTGGTTATGTACGTGCTTCGGCGGCCCTATACGGTCATCGCCGGGCTGATACTCATTTGCATCCTGGGCGTCGGCGCCGCGCTGCGCATGCCGGTCGATATTTTTCCGGAAATAAATATCCCCGTTGTCAGCGTCGTTTGGACCTACAGCGGGCTGAGCGCCATCGACATGCAGAACCGCATTCTCACTTTTCACGAACGCCAGCTTGCTTCCCTGGTCGATGACATCAGCCGGATCGAGGCCACGAGCTACAATGGCGTGGGGGTTGAGAAGGTCTTTCTCCACGAGGGAGCCGACGTGTCGCGCGCGGTTTCGCAATTGGCGAGCAGCGCCCTCACTGTGCTAAAATACATGCCGAGGAATATCACGCCGCCGCTGGTCCTGCGGTACGGCGCAACGGACGTGCCAATCATCCAGCTCGGTCTTTCGAGCAATTCCTTGCCGGACACCAAGCTGACCGATCTTGGCGAGAACACGATCCGCCCGGATCTAGCGGTCGTCCATGGGGCGCAAGTGCCCTATCCCTATGGTGGCAAGCGCCGGGTCATCATGGTCGATCTCGACCTGCAAGCGCTTGAAGCGCGTGGTTTGTCTCCTTCAGACGTCGCTAGCGCAATTCAGCAGCAAAACGTGATCCTGCCGGCCGGTGATGTCAAAATCGGAAGCAAGGATTACACGCTCGCAATGAACAATAGCCCGGACGTGATCGCCTCCATCAACGATTTTCCCGTGAAAGAGGTGGCCGGCCGCATAGTGTTCATACATGATGTGGCGCATGTTCATGACGGCTATCGAATTCAAACCAATTCTGTCGCCGTCGACGGCCAGCCGGGCGCTTTGATGATGGTGCGCAAGACTGGCGGCGTTTCGACCTTGGCGGTGATCGATGGCATCAAAAGCGGCTTGCCAGAGATCAAGAGGCTGCTGCCGCAAGGCGTCAACATCCTGCCGATCTTCGATCAATCGGTTTTCGTCAAGGCTTCGCTCAACAGCGTGCTCATCGGCGGGACGATGGCAGCCGGATTGACGGCGCTCATGATCCTGCTTTTTCTAGGCAATTGGCGTTTGACCCTCATCATTCTTGCCGCGATTCCGCTCTCGATCATCACCGCCGTCTTGGTGCTTTATGTCAGTGGCGAGACGCTGAACACCATGACGCTCGGCGGCTTTGCGCTCGCTGTTGGCATCCTGGTCGACAACGGCACGGTCGTCATCGAGAATATCGAGCGCCGTGTGAAGCTGGGCGAGCAGCTGACCGAGGCGATTGTGACCGGCTGTAGCGAGGTTGGAGTTCCGACCATGCTTTCGACGCTGTGCATCTGCATCGTCTTTGTGCCGGTGTTCTTGCTTCAGGGCACGGCCAAATATCTGTTCTCGCCTATGTCTCTTTCTGTCTGCGTGGCGTTGATTGCGAGTCTCGCCCTTTCCTTCACCTTGGTTCCGGTCTTATTCAAATATCTTATGCGCTCTTCTGTCGAGGAACATCAACAAGACCGGCAAATTGCGCCGACCCCGCGCCAGGGATTCAACCCTTTCAGCGCCATTCATCACGGATTCGAGGCGAGTTTCAACCGCTTCCGCGAAGCCTATCGCAACAGCGTCGCCTTTTGCGTCGCGCATTTTGGCGTTGCGAGCGCGTTCTTCATCGTTTTGATGGGATGTTCCTTGCCGCTTTTCCCGCATCTCGGCAGAGATTTTTTCCCGGAGGTTGATGCCGGTCAGATGCGGCTTCACGTGCGCGCGCCGCCGGCAACCAGGATCGAGGACACACAGCGTTATTTTACCAAAGTCGAAAGTACGATACGTCAAATTGTGGGCGAAGACCAGATAGATGTGATCCTCGACAATATTGGTCTGCCTGTTAGCGGGATCAATATCGCGTTGAGCGATTCCGCTACTGTCGGACCGATGGACGGCGAGATCCTTATCTCGCTCAAAAAGAAGCACAGTCCGACGCCTGCTCATGTCGCCGATTTGCGGCGTGAACTGCCGCGGCGCTTTCCTCAATTGCAGTTTTTCTTTCAGCCTGCCGATATTGTCGATCAGGTATTGAATTTCGGCCGGCCGGCGGCGATCGACATAAGAGTTTCCGGGCCGGATAGCGATGCGGCTTATGCGGTTGCCGGGAAGATTGCAGAAGATATCAAACATATTCCGGGGATTGTGGATTCGCATGTTTTCCAGGTGCCAGATGCTCCGGCGCTTACTATCGATGTCAATCGCGCGCTTGCCGAGGAGCTCGGCATTACCGAGGATGATGTCGTTAGAAATGTGCTCGTGACGACGAATTCGAGCGGCCAAACCTTTCCAAATTTCTGGGTCGATCCGAAGAATGGCGTCAGCTATGCCTTGGTCGTGCAAGTGCCGACTTACCGTGTGAACTCGACGCAGGATCTCTGGACCATGCCGGTCACAGCGAGAACCGGTACGAAGCCAAATGCCGTGCTCATGAACGTCGCGAAGTTCGGGCGCGCCAAGGTGCCGATTGTCGCTTCGCAGCTCAACATCAGGCCGGTCTTCGACGTCAATGCCGATGTGGAGGGGCGCGACCTTGCCTCGGCCGCAAAAGAAATCGACAACGTGCTCGCCGCCGACCGGCTCGATCCCACCATCACGGTGACGCTCAGCGGACAAGTTGAAACCATGCTTGAAAGCTACGACGGACTCTTCTCCGGAATGGCCTTAGCGGTCGTGCTCGTCTATCTTATTCTCGTTATCAATTTTCAGAGTTGGATCGATCCGCTGATCGTCCTTACGGCCATTCCTTTCGCGTTGAGCGGAGTGATATGGATATTGTATCTCACCGGAACTCATCTCAGCGTGCCTGCCTTGATGGGCTCCTTGATGTGCATCGGGCTTGCCACCGCGAACAGCATTCTTGTCGTTACCTTCGCCAATCAGTGCATGGCGGCGGGTGACGATAAGATGACTGCCGCTATCGTCGCGGGCTTCACGCGGCTTCGGCCCGTGCTGATGACCGCCGGCGCCATGATTTTGGGCATGATGCCGATGGCCCTGGGCGTGGGCGAGGGGGGTGAGCAGAACGCCCCTCTCGCGCGTGCTGTCATTGGCGGACTCCTGTTCGCTACTTTCGCCACCTTGATATTTGTTCCTGTTATGTATCGAATCCTGCGCCGAGGCAGCGAAGCCCGGCTCTCTTCCGCCGAATCCGCGTGAACATCCTCTCAAGCCAACAGGGATCATCATGCCATCCATGGACATCCGGGACCAGAAGGCAGCGGCGGTCGACGAAGGGCCGAGCCGGACCAGTTTTTCGTATGGCACAGCACGGAGACTTTTGTTTCTCGCCGCCGCGGTTACGCTCGCGTTGGGCAGCGGCTTTGTCTTCGTGCATTTCGTAAAGACGACGGCAGAGGCGCGGTTGGCCTCGCTGACCAAGGAGGAGGCGATGGCGGAGCCTCGCGTCGATGCGGTTACGGTCGGCTCCCCTTCCGCAGCGCAGTCGCTTGTACTTCCCGGCCAAACCGCGGCCTGGAACGAAAGCACGATCTACGCACGGGTAAATGGTTATGTCGACAAGTGGTTTGTCGACATCGGAGATCATGTCACGAGTGGACAGACGCTTGCGACGATCGACACGCCGGAGCTCGACGCCGAGTTCAATGCCGCAAAGGCCAGGCTCAAGGCATCCGAGGCTCAGGTGGCGGTCAAGCAGGCTCAGGCGGATTTCGCCAAGACCACTTATCAGCGGTGGCGAGAGTCACCGAAGGGGGTGGTGTCCGAACAGGAGCGGGAGGCGAAGAAAGCGAGCAATGCCGAGGCGATCGCCGAATTCAATGCCGCGCAGGCGCAAGTGGTGCTCGATCAGGCCGAGGTGGCCCGTCTATCCGCGCTCGTACGGTTTAAGCAGGTCATGGCGCCCTTCGATGGAACGATCATTCAGCGTCGCATCGACATCGGCAATCTTGTGACAGCCGGCAGCACCGCAAACACGACGTTACTCTATCAAATCGCAAAGGATGATCCTATGCGCATCTTCGTCGATGCGCCGCAGAGTGTTGCCGCACAGTTGATGTCGGTCGGCACGCCAGTCGTGATTACGTGCGACTATCAGACGAACCAGCAATTCGAAGGCAAGGTTACAAGGACGGCGGAAGCGATCAATCCGGCGTCCCGCACTCTGCGCGTAGAGGTCGATATCCCGAACCCCAACCGCGCGCTTGTCCCCGGGATTTATGTGCAAGTAAGCTTCAAGCTCAAAAGCAATGACCTGATCCAAGTTCCGGCGGCTGCCCTATTGTTTAGAGCTCGAAGTCCGCAGGTCGCCGTCGTCGACGAAGAAGGCGTGGTTGCAATCAAAGATGTGACCATCGCTCGCGACGACGGGAATGTCGTCCAGATTGGCTCCGGACTTTCGAAGGGCGCCAAAGTCGCGCTCAATCTGAGCAGCCAGATCATGGCTGGTGAAAAGGTGAAAGTAAACGAAATCGACAAAGGAGACGCAAACGGTGTCGCAGCGTCACCCCAATAACATACTCCGGGCGAATATTGCCGAACCGGACCTTCAGGTATGAACAGATCGGCGTGTCTGAGCACGCTGGGGCTTGCCGCTGGCTTGGCCGGTTGTGCCGTCGGGCCCGATTACAACATGCCGAATATACGGGTGCCGGACGCGTTCCTAAGGCAGACGGTTGAGATCACACAAAAAGCTCCCCAAAAACCAGGAGTCGACCGTGTCGAATGGTGGCGATCCCTGCACGATCCGGAACTCAATTCGCTCGTCGGCCACGCCATCGAATCCAATCTCGATCTCGAAATTGCCTTGGCCCGGCTTCAGGAGGCGCGAACGGAAGAATTCGTGCTGATCGGCGAGTCGCTTCCAGCCTCAGGAGCGACCGGCGGCGGTGGGATTGGCACGGGAACGAATCTTACGGTTGGCCGCGCCTCACCGGTTATCAGATCGGCGCAAAACGCAACGAACTTTCGCAAACTTGACGAAACAAGCGGCTTCGACGCTGCCTGGGAAATCGACCTTTTCGGCAAGTTCCAGCGTGAGCTAGAGGCAGCGACCTACGACGCCGAAGCCCTCGCCGATGCGCGGGACTGGGTATTGGTGACTGTCGCTGCGGACGTGGCGCGTGCCTACCTCGACATGCGAGCCCTTCAAAGGGAGCTTGTCGTTTTGCGGAAAAATATCGCCGTGGCCAAGGGCGGTTACGATTTCGCCAAGACGCGCTCTGAACGCGGGATCACCAACGAGCTGGACGTTGCCTTGGCGGAGCGGCATTTGGCGAGGTTGCAGGCGGGCGTCGCGCCCCTGGGGGCACAGGTGGCGGCGAGCCAACACGTGATTGCGGTCCTGCTCGGTCAGTTTCCGGAGGATCTTTCCAAGGAACTGGCAAGCCCTGGTAATTTTCCGGCGCTCCCCACGCACGTACCGCCCGGACTTCCGATTGATCTGTTGCGCCGGCGGCCGGACATCCACGCGGCTGAACGTCAACTTGCTGCGGCCACGGCGCGCATAGGTGTGGCAACGGCCGACCTCTTTCCGCGGGTGATCCTCAGTGGTGCGCTCGGCGCCCAAGGCGGACCACATTCATCCTCGGCGATTCCAATTACATTCATCGGGGCGGCCGGTCCCTCGGTCTATTGGCCTTTGCTTGATTTCGGCACGCTCGATGCAAAAATCGATATCACTGATCTACAAGCACATGAACTCTTGGTCAGCTACAAACAGGCGACATTGACTGCTGCCGAGCAAGTCGACGATGCGGTCGCTTCCTACGGGGCCGAACAAGAGCGCTTAAGGAATCTCGATCGCGCACTCACGGGCGCCCGCCGAGCAACCAAGCTCGCCACCGAGCGATACGATCGCGGCTTGACGGATTATCTCAACGTCCTCGACGCCGAGCGCCAAGAATTCGATCTTGAAGAACAATATGTCATCACTCAACAGAACGCCGCCAAGCAGCTCATCACACTTTACAAGGCGCTTGGCGGCGGGTGGGAGCTTCACGAATTTATACCACCGATCAAGCAACCGCAGCCCGCCATCATCGCGGCTGCCAGACGTCTGCTGGCGCCGACCGAAGGCCACTAGTACCCAGAATCATTAATCAGTGAAACATGGCTTGAGGTATTTTTTGGATGGACTTTGGACTTGGTCCTTGACGCGCGCGCGGTGCTCGGCATTCGTCGAGCGCGCCAGGCTCTCGAGCTCGGCATGCTCTTCGCTCGTCAGCAGGATCGGGGTCGCTTCGACTATGCTGCTCCTGCAGCTTTGAATCACGACTCATCCTTCAGCGATAGTGGGTACTAGCAGGATGTTGAAAAAGGCGGTTGCGAATTAAATTTCTATTGAGATTGGCGTTCCATTGGGTAATTTCCACATCTGCAGGAACGGTGC
>QHBR01000373.1 GCA_003244015.1 Hyphomicrobiales bacterium
CACCCCATTCGGGAATCCTCTGACTGCGTCACTCCACTAGCCGGGCAACTTGGAAGCCAGAACGTCGACCTTCTGGATCGAGGGTGGTTGGGCCAGCAAGTCTCCAGCTTTCGCCATCAACGCGGCGGAGGCCGGGCGCTTGGAGGCGGACCCGTTGTCGATAAGGATAAACTACGGCGCGAAATTTGTGCGCTGGAATCTGCCTTCGCGCTTATCCGGCGATCTTGAAAAAATCGGCGACTTCATGCATCGCGCTTCGCAATTCGTTCAAAAGCCGCAGGCGATTGAGCCGTAATCTCGGGTCGCCAGCGTTGACCGTCACATGTTCAAAAAAAACATCGACCGGCGGGCGCAGCAAGGACAAGCATTCCATCGCATCTTCAAAAGGCGTTTGTTGGGCATATTCGGTCCGGCCGATACGCGCCTCGGCGAGCGCCAAATGATGCTGCGTATCGGCGCTTATGCTTTGAATGACGCTCCAAAGTTGTTTTTCGGCGAGCTCTTGAAGGAGCGAAGGATCGCAGGCGCCGTCGAAAGCGCCCGGTCCATCGTTTTTTTTCTCGGCGCGGAGAATGTTGGCGGCGCGGCGATAGCCGGCAATCAAATTCGTGCCGTCTTCCGTATCGAGAAAACGCCCGAGCGCCTCGACGCGGGATACGATCAGGAGGAGATCGTCTTGCCTCGGCAAGGCAAACACCGCGTCGATGAGGTCGTATCTCGCGCCGCGCTCGCGCAAATAGACTTTGAGCCGCTCGCCGAAAAAGCCCATGAGCTCATCGAACAATTCCTCCGGCACGCCAACCGCTTCGTCCCCCGTGTCCACGAAGGTGGCTTGCGCGAAGGCCACTTCGAAAAGAGAACGCAGTGGAAGACGTAGCTTGTTTTCGAGGATTAGCGCGATAATGCCAAGTGCCGCGCGGCGCAAACCGTAAGGGTCCTTGCTGCCGGTCGGCTTTTCGCCAATCGCAAAAAAGCAGGTCAGCATGTCGAGCTTATCGGCGAGCGCGACGCTTATCGCGACCGTCGCGCGCGGCACGCGATCACTCTGGCCTTGCGGCTTGTAATGATCCTCGATCGCCGCCGCGACGCTTGCGTCCTCGCCTTGCGCGAGCACGTAATAGCGCCCCATCACGCCCTGCAGTTCGGGAAATTCGCCGACCATTTCCGAGGTCAGATCGGCCTTGGCGAGAAGCCCCGCCCGCGCCGCAAGGTTACTATCGGCACCTATGTTACGGGCAATCTCGCGGGCAAGTCCGGCGAGCCTCGCAGCCCGCGCGCCCTGGGTGCCAAGCTTTTCATGGAAGACGATTTGATCGAGCTTTTCCAATCTGTCTTCGAGTTTGACCTTGAGGTCGGTCTCGAAGAAAAACTTGGCGTCGGAAAGCCGCGCTTGCACGACCCGCCCATTGCCGGCGGCGATCGCCGCGCCGCCATCGGCTGCTTCGATGTTCGCCACCAGCACGAATTTGTTGCCTAGGCGTCCGCTCGAAGAATCCTTCAACACGAAGCATTTCTGGTTGACGCGGATCGTTGTCCTGACGACTTCCGGCGGAAGGTCGAGAAAAGCGGCATCGAATTCGCCAATCAGCACCACCGGCCATTCGACCAGCCCCGCGACTTCGTGCAAGAGCGCTTCGTCCTCGACGAGCTCGAGCCCTTGCGCCAGGGCGAGGTCGCGCGCGTCATAAAGGATAATGTCGCGCCGCCTTGCGGGATCGAGCACGACTTTGGCTTTTTCCAGCGCCGTCACGTAATCGTCGAAACGGCGCACCTTGATTTTGCCGGGCGCCATGAACCGATGGCCGAAGGTGAAATTGCCGGCGGCGACGCCATCGACAGCGAAAGGCACCACTTCGGTCTCTTCGCTCTCCGGGCCGAATGTGGCGAGGATCGCGTGCAGCGGGCGCACCCAGCGCAGCGAGCCCGGCCGCGCCGAGGCCTCGCCCCAGCGCATGGATCTTTGCCATGGAAAGTCTTTTATCGCGGCAGGCAGGACCTCGGCCAAGACATCGATCGTCGTCCTGCCCTTTTTCTCCACGACGGCGATATAGAATTCGCCTTTTTTGGAATCCCTTTGGATCTTGGCTTCCGCGAGCAATTGAAGACCCGCACTTTTCAAAAAGCCTTGCACCGCGGCATCGGGCGCGCCGACCCGCGGCCCGCGCTTTTCGTCGCGCGTATCGGGCTGGCGCGCCGGCAGACCGGATATGTGCAGGGCGAGCCGCCGGGGGGTCGCGAAACTCGCGGCGCCCTCGTGCGAAAGGCCGCGCTCGCGCAAGGCGCCGGTGACGAGCCGGCGGAGATCCTCGGCCGCCCGCGCCTGCATTCGGGCGGGGATTTCCTCGGAAAAAAGCTCTAGTAAAAGGTCGGGCATTGTGGCGTTTCATTATGGATCGTAGATCCGCGACGCTGGTTGAGCGGGCAACAGCCGCCTTGTATAGACGGAGCTTGCCAAAGAGGAAAATCCCGTGCCGCAAAATCGGGCATGGCTTCAACGATTGTCGACGGACGGAACTAAAGGAGCCAGACAGGCGTTTGCAGAGCTTCAGGGCAGTGTTGCAGAACCTCACAGGAGGTGTTGCATAACCTTAAAGGAGGTGTTGCATAACCTTAAAGGAGGTGTGTCATGAATACGAAAAGAATTTCGATGGTCTCCGGTACCGCTTTGCTTGCGCTTACCGCGACCGCTTCAGCTGGTCCTATGAGCGCAGCGACCTCGAACATCATGGGGCCACCACAAACACAGACCGAGCCGGTCGCTTATCGCTATCGGCATCATTATAGACACTATGGTTACCATCACAGATACTATCACAGGTATGGTTGGAACCCAGGAGCCGCCGTCGCGGGCGCAGCCCTTGGCTTGGCTACGCTTCCATTCGCGCTGGCAACGGGCGGCTATTACTACGGGAATCCCTACTACGGGTATCCCTATTATTACTACTAATGGGCACCTCGAAAAATAT
>QHBR01000393.1 GCA_003244015.1 Hyphomicrobiales bacterium
GCAAACCTTGCTTGGAGAGCTGGTGTCCTCCTTGCGTGCGCGAACCTTTCGCCGCTTTTATTTCCCGCCAGCCTACACTGCGATCCTTACGCGAGCACGTGGGCATCCGGACAAAAATCGTCGTTGCGGCTGATTGCCGCTGGAGGCGGCTCGCCGCAAAGCGCCTATCGCGCCGGAATTGAAGTCCGCCTCGATCCCGGCGCTCTCACCTATTGGCGCATGCCGGGCGGCGCCGGCGTCCCGCCGGTATTTTCTTTCGAAGGCTCCGCGAATGCCGCTGACATTGAGGTTTCCTATCCGGCGCCGACGCGAATCGACGAAGACGCAACCGAGGCTTTCGGCTATCGCGACCGGGTGATTTTTCCCCTTCGCGTAACGCCGGAGGATGCCACCCGCCCCGTTCTTTTGGTCCTGGACGCGTCCTATGCTGTTTGCAGCCGAATTTGCCTTCCGGCCAAAGCCGAGGCTAGGCTTACCTTGCTCCCCGCCCCGGAAGCCGGGACCGAAACCTTGGGCCCGGACGCGCCCGCCATCGCCGCGGCGGAAGCCGCTGTGCCTCTCCAACTAACGCCGGAACAACGCGACGCCAAAATAGCGATCACGCGCGACGAAACGGCGCCTATGCCCACCTGGCGGCTATCGCCGCGCGGCGGCGGCGCGCAGGACCTCTTCGCCGAGGCCCCCCAGGGCTGGTATTTCGAGACCCGAAAATCGGGCCGCCCCGACGAATTCCTGATCGTCGCAGTCACAGAGCCGCGAACCGGCAGCCGCGCACCCGTCCCTGTGATCCTGACGGTGCGGAATGAACAGCAAAGTTACGAGTTCGCGGTTGACCTCGATGCCGCCTCCGTCCCATGAAACATATTCGAGCCGGTACCTGGAGCCGCTCGCGATCGAACCAAAGCCAGAAAAAAACGAAAACCGCCTTTGCGATTCCTCGATCAAGGCAGCATTTTGGCGTAGCATAATGCCTTGACGGCAAGATAATTTCCGCGGCAAGCAGTAATCCGACGTCCATATTACAAGGAGCAACGATGGCAATCCAGAGCGGCGATCCAATCCCCAATGCAACATTTACGGTCATGGCGCCGGATGGCCCGCAACTGCGGACCACGGATCAGATTTTCAAAGGCCATAAAGTGGTCGTTTTCGGCGTGGCCGGTGCTTTTACGCCAGTGTGCGACAAACACCACTTGCCAGGTTTTCTCGACAACCTCGATCAATTCAAGGCGCAGGGAGTGGACGAGATCGCGGTGACCGGCGTCAACGACGTTTTCGTCATGGACGCATGGGCAAAAAGCGCCGGCGCCGATGGCAAGATCACCTTTCTCGCCGACGGCAACGGCGATTTCGCGCGCGCGCTCGGGCTTTCGCTCGATCTCACCGCGCGCGGGCTCGGCATCCGCTCGCAGCGCTATGCGATGATTGTCGACAATGGCGTGGTGCGAAAGCTCAACGTCGAAGCGGCGCCGGGCAAGGTCGAAACGTCAAGCGCGGAAGCCCTGCTGACGCAACTCTAGGTCCTCTCGCATCACGGCGGGCTATGGCGCCCCGTTGCTTCGCCGGCGCGTCCGCGCCTCAGCATGTTACCGCGGCGAGTGCGCTGAGCCACGAAACCCGCTGCCGCAAATAGGACGGAGATGGCTCAAGAAAGTAACGCTTTCGTCTTGATCCAGGTGTAGCTATTGTTAGATCAGGAATAATAGACCCCCTGAAGAGGGAGTGGCGTGGACAACCGTTCTTTCTGGGACAAGCGCTATGCGGCTTTCCCGCAACTTGGAAGCGGGCCGGGTTCGCGCGGCTACGCCGCTGTTCGCAAGAATGAGCTCGTTCGCAGGGCCATTCAAGAGCATAAGATCACGTCCATTCTAGATATTGGCTGCGGGGACCTCTGCTGGCTCGACGACGAAATTGCCGACGCGTGCGTTTATTTTGGGTGCGATATTTCGGAGATCATAATCGAGCGCAACACGGCTCGGCACGTTGGCGTCACTTCTCCGCGATTTGCCGTTCATGATATTGCCGCCGAGCCGCTCACCACGACCGCCGATCTCTTGATTTGCTTTGATGTTCTCATTCATCAGATCGACCGAGCGAAATTCGATTATGCCCTGCGGAACATCGTCTCGGCAATTCGCAAGGTCGCGTTGGTGAGCTATCTCACACCACCGTCACTCGATGGCACCCCTCCAACAGAGGCGGCTATTCTGCCGGAGATGCAACAATTAGAAAACGAGTTCGCAGACATGCTTGCCCATTTGCCGCGCGAGCGCACGTATGCATCGGTCGCGTTTCACGGGCCTCTCCCCGGCTTTGTCAAGTCGTTCCGTGATGACTTGCAAGCCGAGCCGATCGGCCGATATCGCTTTCAGACTGTGTACGAGATCACGCCACGAGTGAACATGGAGTAAGAGTCATAGTGGACCGAATCTAACACTTGGTGCCCTCCTCTGACGGCTTCACACGCGCCATCGGCGTCATCGTTCCTTAAGTGCTTTGGCGGTGACGTCGGCGACAGGCGAGACGATGTGTTCGAGAATGCGTCGGCTAGGCCTTCCCGGCCATTCCGGCATGCGCGAGTCTGATAAGTCGCCCTAGGGTTAAGACCTGATTAAC
>QHBR01000165.1 GCA_003244015.1 Hyphomicrobiales bacterium
CTCTTCAATGAGCCGGGGTATACAATAGGCCAATAGCTGCGCTCGTTGTGCTTTTATCCCATGTTTGTTATCGGGGCCTTTTGGGCAGACAACTCGGGATCCTAGGCGGTGCTGGTGTGCAAGCCGTGGACGTGTTTTTTGTGCTATCCGGCTTCGTTATCGCACATGTCTACGTCAAGCGAGAACTGGACGCCCGCAACCAGGGATGCGCGACCTTGGCCGGGGCCTCGCCGTGGCCACATAGCCGCCTCCGGCAGGTCATGGCGTAACCCATCGCTTCCCTCAAGCCAAGGACGCCAAGGCGGCGACGGTGCCCTTGAACGCAGTTCGAGCTGCTGGGGTGAAAAAAACTGGACTGATATTGGTATAAGCAGCGGATGCAAGCCGGACAATCGAACCCGCTTCGATTTGCCTTCGTACGGACGAATCCGCTTAATCGAACACGACGCTGGGAAGACGGCTGGAGACATTGCCGACCTCCACGTGACCACATTCTATAACCGCCACTTTCGTCTTGCCCCCTAAGACTTGACGAAGTAGCCGCTGGGCCAAGAGAAAGGCCAACAATTTTTGGCGGTGCCCTTGCTTGAAGCCCCGGCAATCCGTTGCCGCAATTCCCCCATTGGATAGAGAACGGCCAGTTGACGCCACGCGCGTGATCGGCTAAGGACGTCTTTTCCCTGCCTGAGACAAGGTTCGCGGGGGCCGCTTCGTTGCCCAAAGGCTGCCTTTGCAAGGTATCCCGCAAGGGCCGGCCTCCGCGGGACGCGGGACAAACTCTTCCGGCCACAAAGCTTTCGCGCAGCGCGGCCCACATGGAGACAGAGCCCTTGGCTCGTATCGCCGGAGTCAATATTCCCACCAACAAGCGCGTCATCGTCTCGCTTCAATATATTCACGGCATTGGCTCGACGAAGGCCAAGGAAATTTGCGAAAGAGTGAATATTCCGTCCGGGCGGCGCGTCGCCGAGTTAACCGACGCGGAAGTCTTGCAGATTCGCGAAGCGATCGACCGCGATTACATGGTCGAGGGCGATCTTCGCCGCGAGGTTGCGATTCACATCAAGCGCCTGATGGATCTTGGCTGCTACCGTGGGCTTCGCCACCGGCGCCAATTGCCCGTGCGCGGCCAGCGCACCCACACCAACGCGCGGACTCGCAAAGGCAAGGCCAAGCCCATCGCCGGCAAGAAGAAGTAAGTTCAAGAGAAGTTGTCGTGGCGTTCGCCGCCCGGTGACCGGCCAAGCAATCGCCGCCGGGAATCAACGATGGTCCCGAGCGCCTGGCATGACGGGCGCGTTTGAAGGAATTGGATAATGGCAAAAGAGGCGACCCGCGTTCGCCGCCGCGAGCGCAAGAACATTGCGTCCGGCGTCGCGCACGTCAATTCGACCTTTAATAATACCATGATTACGATCACCGACGCGCAGGGCAACACAATTTCTTGGTCATCGGCGGGGACCATGGGGTTCAAGGGGTCGCGCAAATCGACGCCTTATGCGGCCCAGATGGCGGCCGAGGACTGCGCCAGAAAGGCGGCCGAACACGGCATGCGGACGCTCGATGTCGAGGTTTCAGGACCGGGTTCCGGCCGGGAATCTGCGTTGCGGGCGCTGCAAGCCGCGGGCTTCACGGTGACCTCGATCCGCGATGTCACGCCTATTCCGCACAATGGCTGCCGGCCGCCCAAGCGGCGGCGCGTTTAAGAAGGCATTTTCGACGCCCGCCGTTGCGTCAGCCGATTTGCATCAAGGAAAGGTCCCGTCGTGATTCAGAAGAACTGGCAGGAGCTTATCAAGCCAAGCAAACTCGAAGTGGTCGCGGGCGACGATCCAAAACGCGTGGCCACGATCGTGGCGGAGCCGCTCGAGCGCGGCTTTGGCCTAACTCTCGGCAATTCGCTGCGCCGCATTCTATTGTCGTCGCTGCAAGGCGCGGCGATTACCTCGGTCCATATCGACGGTGTCTTGCACGAGTTTTCGTCGATCCCCGGCGTGCGCGAGGACGTGACCGACATCGTGCTCAATATCAAAGACATTGCCCTCAGGATGCCGGGCGATGGCCCGAAGCGCATGGTTTTGAAGAAGCAGGGTCCCGGCAAGGTCACCGCCGCCGACATCGGCGCGACCGGCGATATTTCGATCC
This sequence comes from Hyphomicrobiales bacterium, assembly GCA_003244015.1. GTDB lineage: Bacteria > Pseudomonadota > Alphaproteobacteria > Rhizobiales > Beijerinckiaceae > Methylocapsa. The sequence goes on from QHBR01000165.1 coordinate 2,146, forward strand.
TCAATCCGGAACTTGTCATTTGTACTCTCGACGAAGAGGCCGAAATCCGCATGGAATTCACCGTCAACACCGGCAAGGGCTACATCGTGGCCGACCGCAACCGGACGGAAGACGCGCCGATCGGCTTGATCCCGGTCGATAGTCTCTACTCGCCGGTCAAGAAAGTAAGCTACCGGATCGAGAATACCCGGGAAGGGCAAATCCTCGATTACGACAAGCTTACCATGCAAGTGGAAACCAACGGATCGCTGTCGCCTGAAGATGCGATCGCTTTCTCGGCGCGTATCCTGCAAGACCAGCTCAATGTCTTCGTCAACTTCGAGGAGCCGCACCGGGTCGAGGCGACACCGTCGATTCCCGAACTCGCGTTCAACCCGGCGCTCCTCAAAAAGGTCGATGAGCTCGAACTCTCGGTGCGCTCGGCGAATTGCCTGAAGAACGACAATATTGTCTACATCGGGGATCTTATTCAAAAGAGCGAAGCGGAAATGCTCCGCACGCCGAATTTCGGGCGCAAATCGCTGAACGAGATCAAGGAAGTGCTGGCCCAGATGGGCCTCCACCTCGGAATGGACGTAACCGGCTGGCCGCCGGACAATATCGATGAACTCGCCAAGCGGTTCGAGGAACATTACTGACCCTATTATCCCTCCCCTCTTGTCCAAAGCGAGGTAAGCAAAGGGGTGCGGCCGTACCTTGGCACGGCGGCCGCGAAAATAACGGAGAACGCCATGTATCACGGACACGCCAAGCGCCGCTTCGGCCGCACGCACGAACATCGCAAGGCGATGTTTTCCAATATGTGCCAAGCGCTGATCAAGCACGAGCAGATCGTCACCACGCTGCCGAAGGCAAAGGATTTGCGCCCGATCGTCGAGAAGCTGGTCACCCTCGGCAAGCGCGGCGATCTGCATGCGCGCCGGCAGGCGATCGCTCAAATCAAGGATGTCACTATCGTGGCCAAGCTTTTCGCCGTTCTCGCGCCGCGCTACAAGGACCGGCATGGCGGCTACACGCGGGTGTTGAAGGCGGGATTCCGCTATGGCGATAATGCCGCCATGGCGGTCATCGAATTCGTCGGCCGCGATGTCGATGCCAAGGGCCAGGATTCGGGTCCGGTAGTTCGCGGCGAAGAAGAGGCGGCGGCTTAGGGATCGTTTGCGCGGACCGGCGCGCTCGCGCGGTGCATTCGTGGCGCATTGCCGTGCCGCGAAGCGGTTCTCGCTTAAATCCGTCCGGTCCGCTGATTTGGAGCGATCCATGAACACGCCCTCGCTTGGTTTGCTCCGGGCCTTGACCGCTTTGCTTCTGGGACTGGTTCTCTTCGCCGTTTCCGCGAGCGCCGAGCCGCCGAGGCAGACGCCTCAGACGCAAAGCGACATTTTTTGGTCCTTCGCGCCAGTCGTCAACAAAGCGCAACCCGCTGTCGTTAATGTCTATGCCTCCCGGACGGATAAGCGGCCGCGCAATCCGCTCTTCGACGATCCGATTTTTCGCCATTTCTTCGGCGAGGGCGGCAATTCCGGGCCGGGCGGCCGGACCGCGCGCTCGCTTGGCTCCGGCGTCCTCGTCGACGCGTCGGGCCTCGTCGTCACCAATTATCACGTCATCGAAGGCATGACGGATGTGAAAATCGCGCTCGCCGATAAGCGGGAATTCGATGCCGGGATCGTCCTGCGCGATCAACGAACCGATCTCGTGGTCTTGCGCTTAAAGGGGGCCAAGAGCTTTCCCGTGATGGAATTGGGCGATTCCGACGCGCTCGACGTCGGCGACATCGTGCTGGCCATCGGCAATCCGTTCGGGGTCGGGCAGACCGTGACCCAGGGAATTGTCTCGGCCCTGGCGCGCACCCAAGCCGGGATCTCGGATTACGGCTTTTTCATTCAAACCGACGCCGCGGTCAATCCGGGCAATTCGGGGGGCGCCCTCGTCGACATGCGGGCAAAGCTCGTCGGCATCAATTCGGCGATCTTTTCGCAAACCGGCAGCTCGATTGGGATAGGCTTCGCCATTCCCGTCAATATGGTGAAAATCGTACTTGCCGCCGCCAAGGGCGGAGGGCATCAGGTGCGGCGCCCCTGGCTCGGCGCGAGCCTGCAGGCGGTGTCCAGGGAAATCGCCGATTCGCTTGGCCTCGACAGGCCGTCGGGCGCGCTGGTCACCGATCTCTCTGCCGGCAGTCCGGCCGCCGCGGCGGGTTTGCGGCGCGGCGATCTCATCACCGCCATCGACGGTCAGAGCGTCGACGATCCCGAGGGCCTCGGCTACCGGATGGCCACAAAACCGCTCGGCGGCGGCGCCTCCCTGACCCTGCTTCGTAACGGCAAACAGAGCACTGCCTCGGTCAAACTGGTTCCGGCCCCGGAAATTCCGGCCCGAGATCCAATCAAGCTCACCGGCTCCTCCCCCTTCTCCGGCATGACCGTGATCAATCTATCGCCGGCGGTTTTGGAAGAATTATCCCTCCATGGCGTGAGCGAAGGCGTCGCAGTCAGCGACGTCGAGGACGGCTCGCGGGCGGCGATGGTCAATTTTCAAAAAGGCGATGTAATCATGTCCATCGACGACAGGGCAATCGGCACCACGCGGGAACTCGAAGCGGCGGTGAGCGAGCATCGCAACTATTGGAAATTGACACTCGCGCGCGGCGGCGATGTCATAACCACCATGATCGGCGGGTGAACGACGGGGCTCGATATTGCTCTTCTTGCCGGAAGCCTCCGTCGATTGTTGCTCCCCTTGTATTTGGAGAGCGCCAGCGGCGATCGGCGTTCCGTCTCCGCGACGCGTAAAATCAGATTTCCAAAATCAGGTTGCGCCGCGAACTGAAACGGACCCGCGAAGCGGGACCGCCCGGACGGGCGTGGTAGGTTGGAATCTAGTACCCGGAATCACTGATTGGCGAAGCCGGACGGCGGCCGGGACTGTTGTATTTGCCTTGAACCGCCCGCCGGTTGCGCTATGTTTCGCGCATTCTCGCCTCGTGGTAACGGCCATGCGTGTTACCGCGCTCGTTGTATGGACAGTGCTGGCGGTGATATTCGCCACGGCGCCTGGGCAGGCCCAGAACCGGGTGGCGCTGGTCATAGGCGCCATCGGCTGCCGGCGGGCTGCCGGCAGGGTGGACTGCCGAAGAACGACGAGGAAGCCTTGCGCCTCTACAAGCGCGCAGCCGGCCAGGGCTACGCGGGCGGGCAGACCGCCCTCGGGTTTTTCTACGAGACCGGCCGCGATGGACTACCGAAAAATAAACAGGAAGCCGCTCGACTCTATAAGCGCGCCGCTGGCCAGGGCGATGCGTACGCGCGGAGCGCCCTGAGACGCTTGGGGCTCCACTAGCGTAGAGCGCGTTCCATATCTGGCTTTATGTGAACACAGCGCTCTCCCACGGCGAGGGCAATGGGCCGATTCACAAACCCGCCCCTTCGGATCGCGATAGAGCTGCGCGCTCTTCTACACCCCGACTCATTGGAAATCCGAAAGATTTTGTCATGCGACGAATTTGGATTCGTCTGGGGGCATGATTCGCGCCGGCTTCCTGTCACCTGAAAGACCGCGCCGGCCTGATCGCCTTGGCGCGGGACGGCGCGGCGGCGCGTGAATCACCCCAGCGCTGTCCATACAACCGCCGCGATCTTGCCTTTCGTCGTCGTCCGCTCCGTTTCCAACCAAGCGGCCCCTTTCCAACTTCCCGGCCGGTCCCCAAAACCGGGTCCACTTCAGCGAGGTTCGAATCAGAGGATTTCGCCAGATTCAGCTTTGCCTCTTTGCCGCGCGCTTCACCCGGTTGCCCTGGCGGGACCGCAACCGCCCTCTCATTAACATGGCATTTACCCTATTCGCGCACCATGCCGCCCTTCGGGGCACCTTCGCCCTTTGATTTCGTGGGCCGGCTTACCCTAACGCTTGGGTGCCAAGCGGTTAGAGCCGGACCATTAGCGAGGCCGCATGTCCGCAAGAATCCTGATCGCCGGCGACGATCCCGTGCAGCGGCGGCTCCTCGAAACATTGATCCATCAATTTGGCTATCATGCCGAGACCGTCGAAAGCGGCGAAGCAATGCTCGCCCGCCTGGCCTCCAGCGCGACGCCCGTCGATCTCGCAATTCTCGATCTTGCCATGCCAAACTTAGACGGCTGCGCGGTACTCTCGCGGTTACGGGAGCGGGGAGAAAAACTTCCCATTATCGTGCAGACCTCGAAGGCATCGGTCGAATCGGCCGTCCCCTTGATGCGTCTTGGCGCGCATGATTTCGTGGTGAAGCCGGTTGGACCGGAGCGGCTGCAAGTCGCGATCAAGAACGCGCTTCATGCCGCCATGCTCGAAGAGGAAGTCGGGTTTCTTACCCGCCGGGCCGCCAAAGCCTTGGCGTTCAAGGACCTCGCGGGCGGCAGCGTGGAAATGGCGCGCGCCGTCCGGCAGGGCGAGCGGGCGGCGAAATCGGCCATTCCCGTGCTTCTTGAAGGCGAGCCCGGCGCCGGCAAGGAAACTTTCGCACACGCCATTCATGGTGCCTCCGGACGGCGGGGGGGCGCGTTCGTGACCTTCAATTGCGGCGGCGCCCCGCCAGACGATCTCGAAGGGATGCTGTTTGGCCGCGAAAAGGGGGCGGGCGCCGCCGAAAAAACCCTTGGCAAATGCGTCGAGGCGCGGGGCGGCACGCTTTTTTTCGACCGGATCTGCGAATTGCCGATTGCGGCGCAGGCGAGGCTTTTGCGCTTCCTCCAAGAGGGCGAGATCCAGCGCGCCGGGGCGAAGCGCCCGACGAAAGCCGATGTACGCCCAATTTTCGCGGCCAATCGAAATCTGATCCAGCTGGTAAAACAGGGCGGCTTCCGCGACGACCTCTATTACCGCATCAATGTGTTTCCAATTTCAATCCCGCCGCTGCGGGCAAGGCGAGACGATATATCCACTCTCGCGAACCGGTTTTGCGCGCGATTTTCCGCCGCGGAAGGAAAGCCTGTTCGCGGGATCGGCGCCGAGGCGCAAGCCTTGCTTTGCGCCTACGATTGGCCGGGCAATGTCAGGCAATTGGAAAACGCCGTCTTTCGCGCCGTGGTGCTCGCCGATGGCGGCGACGAGCTCACCGTCGCCGAGTTTCCGCAAATCGCCGCAAGGGTCGAGGGTTTTGACGTCCGCGTCCCGGCCGCGCCAGTCCTGGCCGCGCGGCCCCCGCCCGAAAGAGAGTTCGTGCCGGTCGAGGTGCGCGATCCCAATGTCCTGGCGCTCCTCGACGAGAACGGCAATGCCCGCCATCTCGATCGGTTGGAAGCCGAAGCCATAAAATTCGCGCTCGTCCGTTACCGCGGCCAGATGTCGGCGGTGGCGCGCAAGCTCGGGATCGGCCGCTCGACCCTCTATCGCAAACTGAAACAACATGACTTGTTGAAACAAATCGATTTGGAGCCCGCTCCCGAGGCGCTCGCCGCAGGCGCGTAATCCGGGAAAGCATATTGTGCAAAAGATTGGATTTGAGATTCAGTCACTGTCGCTCGAAATCGCAACCCGACATTCATCTCATGGCGGCGAGCGTGGCGAGCGGATCGACCCTGTCAAGGATGCCATA
>QHBR01000096.1 GCA_003244015.1 Hyphomicrobiales bacterium
AATTGGCGTCAAACCGCGATCACTTGTTAGTACGGTGCTTCTCTCCGTATCCGCTTGGGCGGGCGCGGGTCCAGCCGGCCACAGCCACGATAAGACCTTTTCGGCCGGTGAGCCGGGTAACCCGAAAAAACCGGCCAGGACCGTTCAAATTACCATGGACGAAGCCGACGGCAAGATGATATTCGTGCCGAACAAGGTTGAGGTCAAGAAGGGCAAGCAAACCAAGTTCATGCTTCGCAACAACGGAGAACTCGACCACGAATTCGTGCTTGCGACCACTGCAGAGAATTTAGAGCACGCGGCAATGATGAAGAAGAACCCAGAGATGGAGCGCCACGATCCGAATGCGAGGCGTGTCGCGCCGAACAAAACGGACGAGATCGTCTGGAGGTTCACCAAAGCCGGCGTGTTCGAGTTCGCATGTCTGATCCCGGGTCATCGCGGTGCCGGCATGGTCGGCATTGTGGACGTGAAGTAACCGGGCTTGCCATCGTGTTCCCTCCCGTGTCATGGGTGGTGCCCGGAAGCGCGCCCTTGTATCCCTTGAACGGGAACTTCCTTTCGCAGGCCATCCTTCCCAATTATCGACTCAAAGGAATCACCATGAAACGCGTACTTCTCGGATCCGTCGCTTCCTTATTCGTCATCGGCGGCACTCTTGCGCAGCAAGCTACTCCTTATGCCAGGAATGGACATGAAGGGCATGGATATGAAGATGATGATGCCAAGCCCCAACGATCCCCCATCCACTAAGGTTACAAATCCGCAATGACGAAGATGATGGAGGCGATGCCTAAATTTACCGGCGACGCCGATATCGACTTCATGAAGCAGATGCGGACGCACCATGAGGCGGCGATTGACATGGCTAAGGTGGTCCTCGCTAACGGCAAGAATGCGGATACAAAAAAGCTGGCACAGAAAATCATTGCCGCGCAGGAAAAAGAGATCGCGACGATCGACGCTTGGTTGAAGAAAAAAGGAGCATAGTGAATCGACGGCCAGTACACTAAGCGAGCGCGATCCGCGCGCGCTGCTTGCGGGCATGGCGCAGATTGACGATCTCGCTCTTGTTTCTTGTTTTCTCGCATGATCTTAACCAAAAAGTCGCCAACTTATTGGGAGCATATTTCAGCTTTTCTTGCGAAAGGCGTCGATCGAGACGACCTTGGGTTCGCCTATTTGCGGCTTTGCAGCCGCACCCTCGGCCTTGGCCTTGGCCGCTTCGCTTGCTTTCTCGGTTTGCTTTGCCATCCCGGATTCCGGCAAAGGCGTGGCCTGGGCCAAGGGTTCCGCAACGCTTGACGGAGCCGTTTGCAGTGGCGAAGATCCGGTATCGCTGACGCCGGCCGTCTCGTCCTCGACCGCGAATCCCACTTCGAACGGGACGGACGGATCGGCAAAACGGGTCACCGCATCGAACGGGATGTGCAGCATTTCCGGCACGTTCTGAAACGACAGGCCGACCTCGAAAGCGTCTCCGGCGACGCTTAAATCCCAGAATTGATGCTGCAGGACGATCGTCATTTCGTCCGGATAGAGCTCGCGCATACGCGACGAAAGCCGCACGCCCCGCGCATGGGTGCGAAAACCGATGTAAAAGTGATGCTCTCCCGGAACGCCGTCGCGCGCCACATCGGAAAGGACTTTCCGCACGACCCTGCGCAAGGCGTCCTGGGCAAGAAGATCGTACCGGATCAGGTCAGCCGCCATTCAACCTGCTCGCCCACGCAATTTTGGACAAAAGCGCGAAAATATTAAACGCGACGCTTCGGACCACAATCGCTTCAAGGTGAACCGCTTATGGTCTCTATCTGTTTGTTTTCTCGCATAATCTTATCCAAAAAGTCTACAACTTTTTGGGATCATGCGCTATCGGCGAAAGTGGAGGCTTCTGTTGCCAGGTGCCTCCGGACCCCGCCTTGAAGTGCTACCTCCAAGGGCTTGATTTCGGTACTATTACCGCATTACGCGGCAAGAGCCACCGGAGCATAGTTGTCATTAGCAACTATAAGTTCGGCCCGATGACGGCGGAACCATGCCGGGCAAAAGATCGTCCTTTACACTCCCCGTCGAACCTATTTCGCCCCCGCCAAAACCCGCTTCGCGCATTTTAGATAATGCGAACCGGGCTTTGGTGGAGGCGCCGGGTACCGCCCCCGGGTCCGAAGAGCTTATTTCGACACCGTTTATCGCCATAGCCGCGCAGGGCGGCGCTAGGAATATAAGCCTTATGGCGCTATTTTCAAAGCGGAAAACCAAACCGCGAAATGACCGGCGGCGCTATGCAAACCTATCTTGATCTTCTCGCCAAAATTCTCCGCGACGGCGAGGTGAAGGCCGACCGCACCGGGATCGGAACCCGCTCGCTTTTCGGGCATCAGATGCGGTTTGCCTTGCGCCAAGGCTTTCCGCTCGTCACCACCAAAAAGCTGCATTGGAATTCGATCGTCCACGAGCTCTTGTGGTTTTTGCAGGGCGACACCAATATCGCCTACCTGAAGGCGCATGGCGTCGGCATCTGGGACGAATGGGCGGACGAGAACGGCGATCTCGGACCCGTCTATGGCAAGCAATGGCGCGCCTGGCAGGCCCCGGACGGCCGTGTCATCGACCAGATTTCCACTGTTGTGGAGGAAATCAAGCGCAATCCCTTTTCCCGCCGTTTGATCGTTTCCGCCTGGAACCCCGCCGATCTGCCGGCGATGGCGCTCGCGCCCTGCCATTGCCTGTTTCAGTTTTATGTCGCGGAGGGAGCAGACGGCAGGAAAAGACTCTCATGCCAGCTCTACCAGCGTTCGGCGGATGTGTTTTTGGGGGTGCCTTTCAACATCGCAAGCTACGCGCTTCTTACCGCCATGGTCGCGCATGTCGCGGGCCTCGATGTTGGCGATCTCGTGCACACCCTTGGCGATGCGCATCTCTATCAGAACCACATCGAACAGGCGCGTCTCCAGCTCGGACGCACACCCCGCGCGTTGCCCCGGCTGAAGCTCAACGCGCAAGTCAAATCGATCTTCGATTTCCGCTTCGAGGACATCGCGATCGAGGCCTACGATCCCTATCCGGCGATCCCGGCGCCGGTCGCCGTATAGGCCGGCTGCTGATCATATTGCAGCATCAGGCGGAGATTTTGCAGCGCCGCGCCGGAGGCTCCCTTGCCGAGATTGTCGAGTCTTGCGACGAGAATTGCCTGGGCTCTTGAATCGTTGGCGAACACCCGCAGTTCGAGATCGTCCGTGCCATTGAGGGATCGCGGCTCGATCTTTTCGGAAGCGTCGCCTGGCATGACCTTAACGAAAGCGCTTCCGGCGTAACGTGCGGCAAGTGCGGCCTCAAGATCGGCGCCCTTTGGCTTACCCGGCAGATCGTCGAGAAAAAGCGGCACGCAAACGAGCATGCCTTGGGCGAAATTTCCGACCGAAGGTGCAAAGATCGGGCGGCGCGCGAGGCGGGCATAACGCTCGATTTCCGGCACGTGCTTATGTTCGAGGCCAAGCGCATAGGCCTCGAACGCCGGCGCGGCGCCGCGCTCGTAGTCGGCGATCATCGTCTTGCCGCCGCCCGAATATCCCGACACCGCATGGATCGAGATCGGATAATCGGCGGGCAAAAGACCTTTGTCGACGAGCGGGCGCAACAGAGCGATCGCGCCTGTCGCATAGCAGCCCGGATTGGCGACAAACCGCGCTTTTGCGATAGCTTCGGCCTGGCCGTGCGCGAGTTCGGGAAAGCCGTAGGTCCATTCTTTCGCCACCCGGTGCGCGGTCGAGGCGTCGAGAACGCGGGGGCTTTTTTCGCCGATCGAGGCCGCGATCGCGATGGATTCGCGGGCGGCCTCGTCGGGAACGCATAGAACAACAATATCGGCATGTTCCATCAGCGCCTTCTTGGCGCCGGGATCCTTGCGCTGGCTCTGGGGCAGGGCGAGGAGTTCGATTCCGGGCTGAGTTTTGAGGCGCGTGCGAATGCCAAGGCCGGTCGTCCCGGATTCGCCATCGATATAAATTTTCGCGGGCATGGTGCGACCTTTTGGCAGGCAGTTGGATGCGAAGCGCTATCATAAACAAAAGGCGATTTCATAGTTGACGAGCCACGGGCTGCTGAGCTAGCTTTCCCAAGCTAGGAACCCGTACGGAAGATATTGGGTCATGTAGGGAAAAACCGATGGCGACCTGCCCAGAATGTGAAGGCAAAAAGACTGTCGACTGTCCACAATGTGAGGGTACAGGAAATGTGCCCGGATCCTCCAAGGAATGCACACATTGCGGTGCAACTGGAAAGAAAACATGCGACCATTGTAAGGGAAGCGGACAAGTCTAAGGTTGCGGCCGTTGGGCAAGCAATTGAATGCTAAGACCACGATCGCTTCGAATTGAATCGCTCCTGGCCTTCATCTGTTTGTTTTCTCGCAGAATCCTATCCAAAAACTCCGCAACTTTTTTTAAGATCATGGCCTGGCGGTTCGCCAGGCTCCTTAGGGTCAGGTTCCGGCCCGCGTCATGGTTCATGGCATAATGCCGGACCCCAAATGGGCTAGTCCCCACGGGAACCGTGGCTACCACCGTTTTGCTGGGCTCGTCGATCACCGAGACATTGTTGGAGCCCGCGTTCGTTACGTAGGCGTAAATATTATCCCTGGTGAAGGCTACCCTAATGGGGAGGCTCCCCACCCCCGACCGTGGCCATCACGGTGTTGGTGGCCGTGGCGATCACCGAAACGTTGTTGGAGTTAGCATTCGTGACATAGGCGTGATTCCCGCCCGGCGCGACGGCGATCCCAATGGGCTTAAGCCCCACCGTGACAGTGGCCACGACCGTGTTGGTGGCCGTGGCGATCACCGAGACATTGTTGGAGCCCGCCGTGTTGCTGGCCGTGGCGATCACCGAGACATTGCTGGAGCCAGAATTCGTTACATAGGCGCGTGTCCCATCAGGCGAGACGGCCACCCTAGAGGGGTTAGCCCCCGCCCCGACCGTGGCCGCCACGGTGTTGGTGGATGTATCAATCACCGAGACAGTGCCGTCGCCGCTATTCGCCACATAGGCGTGGTTCGTCCGGCGCGACGGCGATCCCATTGGGGCGAAGACAGCGGACCAACGGCCACCGCACCGGGGTCACTCCCCACCGTGACCGTGGCCACCACCTTGTTGCTGGCCGTGTCGATCACCGAGACAGCGTGACTAACCGCTGACCTGAAGCTGCCAACATTCGCCACATAGGCCTGTTTCCCGTCCGGGGTAATGGCGACCGCAATGGGCCCAACCCCTACCGTGACCGTGGCCACCACCGTGTTGGCGGCCGTGGCGATCACCGAGACAGTGCCGAAGCTAGGGAGGCCGGTGCCAAAATTCAGCACATAGGCGCGTGTCTTATCCGGGGTGATGGCGACCGCATCGGGCTCAGTCCCCACCGTGACCGTGGCCACCACCAGGTTGGAGACCGTGTCGATCACCGAGACAGTGCCGTCGCTGCTATTCGTCACATAGGCGTGTGTCCCATCCGGGGTGATGGCTACCGCCCCACCGGGGTTATTCCCTACCGGGACCGTGGCCACCACGGCGTTGGTAGCCGTGGCGATCACCGAAACGGTGCCGTCGAAGGAATTCGCGACATAGGCGCGTTTCCCGTCCGGGGTGACGGCGACCCCACCGGGTTAGTCCCCACCGGGACCGTGGCCGCCACCGTGTTGGTGGCCGTGTCGATCACCGAGACAGTGCCGTCCCGATTCCCTTGCATGATAATCCCTTTTTAAATCTTGAGTGATCTCTACTATTTGTCATTAATCGTAAGTCGAAGCGCGATGAAGTCAAGTTTAGGGCGTGCCACACTACCACGAGACCGCGATCGCCTCAAACTGCGTCGCTCTTGGTCGCTATCTCTTTGTTTTCCCGCATGATTTTATTCAATCGGTTCGTAACTTTTTGGCGGTTAAGAAAAAACGGCGCTTTCGCGTGAGGCCTATTATGGAGCCAATGAAAAATCACGCCCGCCACTTTTGCGCGGCGGCATGGTCTTGCGCCGCCGCCTCGACCCAGTCGCCCGCGCCCTTTCCCGCCAAATGCCGCCTCTTCCAGAATGGCGCCTCGGTCTTCAAATAATCCATCAGAAAAGAAGCGGCCGCGAAAGCCTCGCCGCGATGCGCGCTCGCCGTAATAGCAAGGACGATCGGCTCGCCCGGCCGGATCAAACCATAGCGGTGGATGGCGACTACACCTTCGAGCGGCCAGCGGGACGCGGCCTCAAGGGCGGCGCGGTTGATCTCTTCTTCCGCCATGCCCGGATAATGTTCGATTTCGAGCGCCGCGAGGACGCCGCCCTCGTCGCGGCAAAGCCCAGTAAAACTTACCAGCGCGCCAATATCGCCGCGCCCTTGAGTCAGAACGGCGGCTTCCGCCGAAGCATCAAAACCTTCTTTCTGAACGCGCACAAGAATCCGGGCGCTCACGGCGCTATCCCCCGGTCATTGGCGGAAAAAAGGCAATCTCCCACGCATTCTGGATCAAGGCGTCGTGCCTGACATGGGTGTGGTCGAGCGCCGCCCGCATCGTCTTGATGTTCGCGAAGGCGGCGGCATAGTTTTCCCCCTGGCCGCTCAGCCACGCCATGAGTTCGGCGACGGTTTTGATGTTTTCGGGGGGAACGATCTCTTCTTCGGCCTTGCCGATGCGCTCGCGCACCCAGGAGAAATAGAGGGCTTTCATGATGGGTCACACTTCCGTGCCAGAGCGATCAATGTAGAAAGCTTATGCGCCGATGATTTCCTTCAATCCAGCTTTCAAATAGTCCCAGCCAGTGTAGAGCGTGAGAAGGGCGGACAGCCAAAGCAGGACCAAGCCGGTTTTTGTCAGTCCAGGAACAATTTCGTCACCAGAAGGGCCGGCGATGAGAAAGCCGAGCGCGACGAGCTGCAACATGGTCTTCCATTTGGCGACCTTGCTCACCGGAACCGAGACCTTGAGCTCGGCCAAATACTCGCGCAGCCCGGACACAAGGATCTCCCGGCAAAGAATGACGATCGCCGCGGCCAGCGAATAACTGGCGATAGTATGATCGGCGGCGAACATAATCAGGACGGCGGAAACGAGCAGCTTGTCGGCGATCGGATCGAGCATTTGGCCGAGCCGCGATTGCTGCGACCACGCGCGGGCCAAATAACCATCCAAAAAATCGGTGATCCCGGCGGCAATGAAAATGCCGAGCGCGACCCAGCGCAACCATGCGACCTCGGGCCAGAAGAGACAGCCGGCCACGCCCGGCACCGCCGCCACCCGCCCATAGGTCAGGATATTCGGTACGCTCCAGGCCAGGCCCGGACTTCTCGCTAGGGTTGTGATCGCCATCGCCGGGGAAACACTCTCTCCGAGGCTCAGTCAATAGGGCCACACGCGCTCCGCCACGCCGAACCGGGCCGCGCCGATAACGAATGGTGAGCCTATTGTCTGCCACGTTCGTGAAAAAAATCATAGACCAGCCTTGCGGTTGTTGCATTTATTCCCGGTACTTTGGCGAAATCGGATAGGGCCGCGCGGGAAATCGCCTTGGCGGTGCCGAAAGCATGGAGCAGGGCCCGCTTGCGCGCCGGACCGACGCCTTGGATTTCGTCGAGCAGGCTTTTAGTGAACTCCTTTTTGCGGCGCGCCCGATGGGTTCCGATCGCGAAACGATGCGCCTCGTCGCGCAGCCGCTGCACGAAATAAAGCGCCGGATCGCGCGGCGACAGCTTGAACGGCTCGTTGCCAGCCATAAAGAAACTCTCCCGCCCGGCGTTGCGGTCCGGACCCTTGGCGATCGCCGCGACCGCCAAGCCGATGACGCCAAGCTCCGTCAAAACACCTTGCGCGGCGTCGAGTTGTCCCTGGCCGCCGTCGATAAGGATGAGGTCTGGCCTATCTGGGAAGACCGGCTTGTCGCCGCCGGCTGTCCCGGTATTCTCAGTCTCGGCGGGCACGGCTGCGTCTTCCTTGATGAGCCGCGCGAAGCGCCGCCGCAGGACTTCCCGCATCATGGCATAATCGTCCCCTGGCGCCGTGTCGCGGTTATGGATGTTAAACGTGCGATAATGCGTTTTCATGAAGCCGTCCGCGCCCGCCACGATCATCGCGCCGACCGCGTTCGCTCCCATGATATGGGAGTTATCGTAGACCTCGATCCGGCGCGGCGGGCGGGCGAGGCCGAAGGCCCCGGCGAGCGCGGCGAGAAGCTTCGTCTGCGCGGCGGCCTCGGACAATTTGCGTCCCAAGGCCTCGCCGGCATTTTGCCGGGCCTGTTCGACCAGATCCCTTTTTTCTCCTTTTCGAGCCACGGCGATCTCGATTTTGTGGCCGGAGCGGTCGCGCAAGGCCTCCTCCAGCACGCGACGATTCTCGATTTCGTGGGAAAGCAAAATGAGGCGCGGCGGCGGTTTGTCCGCGTAAAACTGGGCCAGAAAGGAATCTAGGACCTCCTCTGGCGCGAGGCTCTTGTCGGCGCGCGGAAAATAGGCGCGATTGCCCCAATTCTGATAGGTCCGGAAAAAAAAGACTTCGACGCAGAACTGTCCGGCTTGTTCGACGATGGCGAAGACATCCGCCTCTTCGACGGTTTTGGGGTTGACGCCTTGGGCGCCTTGGATGGCGGAGAGCGCGGCGATGCGATCGCGCAGCCTTGCCGCGCGTTCAAACTCCATCGCGGCCGAGGCCGCGGCCATTTCTTGCGCAAGGCCGTCGCGCACGGCGCGGCTCTTGCCGGACAAAAACGCGCGGGCCTCGGCCACGAGTCCAGCATATTCAGCCTCGCCGATTTCCCCGGTGCAGGGAGCCGAGCAGCGCTTGATCTGGTAGAGCAGGCATGGCCGCGTGCGATTGGAGTAAAAGCTGTCTTCGCAGGAGCGCAGAAGAAAGGCGCGCTGCAACGCGTTCAAGGTGCGATTGACGGCCCAGACGCTCGCGAAAGGACCGAAATACTCTCCCTTCCGGTTGCGTGCGCCGCGATGCTTGGCGAGTTGCGGAGCGGCATGATCGCCAGTGAGCAGGATATAGGGAAACGACTTGTCGTCGCGCATCAAGACATTGAAACGCGGCTTCATCTGCTTGATGAAATTCGTCTCGAGAAGAAGCGCCTCGGTCTCGGTCCCGGTCGAGACGAAGACCATCGACGCGGTCAGCGCGATCATCCTTGCGATGCGGGTGGTATGGCCGGAAGGCCGCATGTAGCTGGCGATCCGGTTGCGGACGCTTTTTGCCTTGCCGACATAGAGAACTTCGCCATTGGCGGCGATCATCCTGTAGACGCCTGGTCCAGCTGGAGCATGTTCCCAGAGGCGGCGGATGACGGCGGCGCCATGCCGGACCGAGGCTGGGGCGCCATCGGCGGCCGAATCGAGTCCGGCGTCCGGATCGTCGGCGGGAGCTCCGGCGCCGTGGGGGTCCTCCGGCACCGGTGGCGAAATTAATCGGTTCTTTTGAACGCGCGGCATGAGTGGGGATTTAGGCGATCCCGCCCGGCGTGAAAAGGCTCGAACAAACCGCCGCGCTGGCGCGGAGCGCCGCAAAGTCCCAGCTTACGATATCTCGTAGTGGATAGGCTTGAAGGCAAAATTGTTTGACTGCAACGCCGAACATGCGGTGAGGCCTATGATGAGCTTCGCTTCCGCCAGAAAGCTTACATGATCGCCGGCGCGGCTCAGAGGAGGATTGACCTTGAGGACCCCAGAGAGTTCGTCGACCGACACGTTCATGAACACATTGAACGCGACCGGTATATGGTCCGGCTCGATGCGGTAGGGCTTCAATGCAGCCGCCAAATTGCCGAAACACCCGGGGCAGGGATCATGATCACCGTAGATGATGCGGAACATGTCCTTTGAGCATGGAGACAGCAGAAAATCATGCCTGCCCACCGTGTCTTCGATGATCCGCAGCAAGACATTGCTCCGGTTGGAATACAGAGCATCGCCCTTGGTAAGCAAGATGCGGCTCAAATAATCGAAGGTTCGCCCGGACGAAATGACTTCACCAACATCATCGAAATTGAACGCGAGCAAATCCGCGACCTGCTCGCCAAGTGGGTCTATGACGGTGAGCGTCTGCCCTTTCTCCAGAATGAAGGCCACGCCCGAGCGCGGTTTTATCTCAATCGTCATTCGTAAAGAGCTCGGCGGTCGGGCCTGAAAGGACATCGCCAATCGTCCGCAACGATGCGTCCACTGTACTGCCTCGCCTCTGAGCTCTCGCCATGTTTGGCAAGCATCGGGTTCGCCGACCCTGACGAAGCCACGTCTCTTTCAATGATCGCGGAGCGCAATTTCTCGAATTTGCCCATATCGCGCAGCTGCTCGAATTGATCGTGTAAATTGAAGACGAGCACAGGCCTCTCGAAGCGACGCGAGGCGCGCGACGCGTTGGGATGCAGCCCGACGATGAAAAACGCCTCCGAGCCGAAGCTAAGGGAGAAATGCGGGTTATCTGGGTTGGAGCTTACTCTTCGATCATAGGGCTGACCATGAAAGGCGTCCTTCTCCGTGAGAGACTGGATGCGTGCCCACAGCGCTTCTTCAAACTGTCGCTCTGACAGCCGGGATGGGCGTTCGAACAGAACCGCGAAACTCTGAAACTGGCGTGGGTTTCTCCGATAATTGTGGCTTAAGTTGAAAAGACCGGAGTAAATTCGCAATCATTCCCACGCGGACGTGATATCCCGCGCAACGAGGGTTTGCAGAAATCCACGTGATAGAGCGGCCTTCGCGCCGAGACAAGGGAATGCGGGCGACTGGATAAAAGTCGAAAATCGATCGACCAGGGGATGATCGGTATCGTTGGCGAATGCGAGCATGAGGGGATTAAGACTCCACGACTGCAGTTCGAACGTCGCTTGTCGGTTTGGGTTCCAGAAAAATTTCGCTTTGGACACATCGGCGCCAGCCGCATTGCGAGAAACCTCTACCCGCTCCACGCGAGAAGACGATCAGCACCGCAATTCGTTCCGATGGACGGAACGATGGGGAGTGAGCCGCGTTTAGATAACTCAGTGGGAGTGACTCTGGGCGCCTGGCGAAACGGTCGGCCGAGACCGCGGGCGATGTCCTTGTCGAGACGATCACGGGTTGGTGCATTGACATTGGTCTTCGACATTGGTCTTCGTCTTCGGCATCCCCGGCGACGCCATCAACAGAGTAATGGAACCGATTCGTAATTCCACAGGCAAGATCACGCTCATCGGGCTGCGTTATGGAGAGGTGGCTATGCACAGCCTGCAGGGCTGCCTCCAGCTGCCGGGACATCGAGGAGAGAGATCATGAGCACAACGGTGGGCGATTTCCTTCTGCAGCGCCTTTCGGAATGGGGAATCAGGCGGATTTTTGCGTTTCCCGGAGACGGCATCACCGGCATCATCGCAGCGTTCGATCGCGCCGGCGACCGGTTTGACTTCGTCCAGGTGCGGCATGAGGAGATGGCGGCGTTCATGGCCTGCGCCCATGCCAAATTTACGGGAGAGGTCGGCGTTTGCCTGGCGACCTCCGGTCCCGGAGCAATTCATTTGCTCAACGGTCTCTATGACGCGCGCCTCGATCACCAGCCGGTGGTAGCCATCGTCGGCCAG
>QHBR01000184.1 GCA_003244015.1 Hyphomicrobiales bacterium
TTATTCCACGCCGATTCACAGCTGGCTATGAAGAGCGCATTCGCGGCGCCCTTGAGGGACTTCGCGAAGGCGATACGGCCTGGACGCCAGACGAGCGCGCGGGGTTGGATCGTGGTATTCTTGGCACCCCGGGCCATAATTTCTTAAAGCAGGTTGGACGTTATGCCGGCGGAATACTGCCCCTTGTGGTCGAAGGCGGGGCGGGGCTTGCTTCAGGACACCTCGCGCCTATGGCAGCCCTTGGCGGGGCGGGGATTGCTTCAAGGCTGGCGTCAACCCAAATGGCCAAGAACGCTGCCGCATCGCTTGGGCGCACCATCCGGGCTGGCGGCCAGACGCCGATGCGCGGGCCAACGCCCAACGCCGATATGCTGGCGCGAATGCTCGCGGTTGGCGGGTCTCAGCAAGGCCCGCAATAAAATGGGACGGCCGATGGGACGCGGGCCGCGTGGCGTTTTGTTACCGATAGATTCCAATGGCTTACAGCGGAACTGCACGGACTCGGTGTGCGTTTTCTTCAGTACGAGGCGGCCGCGAAGATGATCCGCGACAATCCTATTCTCGACGTGGGATTGAACAACAGCGCCGGACAGATGCCAAAGTATGCCGACGTCACGTACAACCAATTCGATTCGGACACACAGTTCTATCCGGCGGGACCCACAACATGTATCTCAGCCTGGCATCCGAGATCGGCGTCTTCGGTGCGCTGTTATTCGTCGCATTCTTCGCCAGGGTGACGTTGCTAGCCTGGCGACAATCGCGTCGCTCGATCGACCCGGAAATCAGGTTGGTGGCAAACATGCTCGTGGTGGTGTTTTGCGGTGTGGCGGTGAACGGCTTGATGGATCCCCTCCAGGAGTATCAGGTTCTCGCGTCGCTGCGGTTATATGGCGGGATCAGCCTCAACCTGCCCGGGATGGCGAAGGGCCAGGAGACTATGGACCCCGCCATGAGGACCAGGGGCGAGTGATTCTTTGTTAGAAATCAGATCCGTTCCTTTCCCTTTTATCATGCAGCCAGAGGCTGCGTCTGCTGCTGTTGCTGTGGGTCTGTGGGCAACGCTCTTGCGTTGTCCACATATCCACAGCCCGCGCCAGCCAATGCGGCGGCGCCGTCGTGCTGGACCGCAATCGGCGTCCGGTTTCGCAGCGCTCGATGAAAGCGCTTGGTGTTGTAAAAGTCGACCCAAGCGGAAATGCCGGCCTTGGCTTCGCGCCCGTCGGCATAGTGCTTCAGATCGATGTCCTCGTATTTCAAGGTACGCCACGGCGCTCGATGAAGACATTGTCCAACCAGCGCCCGCATCCGTCCATCGAGACTTGGATTCCAGCTTCGAGCAACACGCCGGTGAAGTCCCTGCCGGTGAAGTCCCTGCCGGTGAAGTGGCTGCCCTGATCGGTGTTGAAAATCTCGCGCTTGGCGCGGCTCCCCTCCGTCGGCCACGCCACCGGGCGGCGCCCGGCGGAGCCCCTGGTCAGCTCCGCCCAATCCATCACTGCCACGAGGGAGAGAAACCCCCGGCCGATCGGAATGCAGGTAATGCCGGCGCGCCCCACGCAATTGGGACGTTCGATTTTCAGACCGCGCAAGAGATAGGGATAAATCTTGTGTCCATAGGATCGCGGGACGCGATCCGTTCCGGATCGCCATGGCGCGGGTTTCGACGTGTTTGGCTTCGGGCCGGGCGCCACGATGCCCTTGGCTCGGCCCATGGTTCGCATGGTCCGCTGCCAGCGCGACTCCCGCTGAACTCGCGCGGCGCGCTAAGACTCCGGGATTTGCGTCAGGCGAAATATCTTCCTTCTCACGTCTCGGCGACGGAACGCCAAGAGTGGCTGGTCGCGACCCTTTCGAAGAAGTAGCGGTCGCGCTTTACGACGGCGGATATCACACGCGCCCGATGCGGGCGACACCCTCTTTGGCGATTTGGCTGTTCGGATCGAAGGCGAGCGCGCGCTGATAGGATTCGATGGCCTTTGCGCGATTGCCGGATTTTTCATAGGCGAGCCCGAGGCCGGCCCAGGCTTCGGCATTCTTGTTATCGACGTTGAGCGCGGCGTTGAAATCCTCGATCGCCTTGTCGCTCTTGCCGATGGCGATCAAACTTTGCCCGCGCGCCTGGTAGGGCGCTCCGGCGAAAGGATCGCGATCGATCGCGTTGTCGAAATCGGTGATCGCCTGCTCGTGCCGGCCTTCGCGCTGATAAATCAAACCCCGGGCGTGAAAGGCCTGGGCATTTTCGGGATTGAGCTTGATCGCCTGGTCGAGATCGGCCCCCGCCTCGTCGAGCTTGCCCTGAACGCGCAGAAGATTGGCGCGGCCAAGATAGGCCGGCGCGTGGTTGGGATCGGCCGCCACGGCGCCGTTGAAGTCGGCCAGCGCCGGGTCGTCGCGGTTGATCTGACGATAAGCGAGCGCCCGATTGGTCAGCGAGGCCGCATTGCCGGGAGCGAGCTTGATCGATTGGCTGAAATCGGCGATCGCCTCTTGAAACTTGCCGGTCCTCGCGTAAGCCACGCCGCGCGTGTTGTAGGCTTCGGCGCTCGCCGGGTTGCGCCGAATGACGTCGGTCAGGGACGCTAGGTTGCTGGCGGCCTCCTCCGGCGATTGGTTCGCCACTTCGGCGACGCCGGTTCCCTGTTTGCCCATGATGTTGGTTGCCGTTTCGCAGCCGGCCAGCAGGGGCGGGGAAGCGGCCAACAATAAGAAACAGCCAACAACGCGCCGCCGCGACTGCTTCGGATTTTTGACCAAGGCCGCGAAAACCATCATCCGGTCACCCTTGCCCGCCTTCCACGAAGACGGGCGCCGCCGCCCGGGGCGAAATTGCTATTTCGCTTCACCACATGCAACGCAACGAACAACCCTTGACTCAACCGGACGCTGACTTAAGTGGCCGGGCGCTGGAGCATACGCGAATTGGGCAAGCGTTCAACGAGCCCCCACCAAGGGCTTGGGCTTCATCGGCAAAAGTCCTTCGCGCTGCAGTTTCTTGCGAGCCAGCTTGCGGGCCCGGCGCACGGCCTCCGCCTTCTCGCGGGCGCGCTTTTCCGAGGGCTTTTCATAATGGCCGCGCAGTTTCATCTCGCGAAAAATGCCCTCCCGCTGCATCTTTTTCTTGAGCGCCTTGAGGGCCTGATCAACATTATTGTCGCGAACGAGAACTTGCACGCAGATTCCTTGGGTGAGGCGCCGACCATCGCATGATGGCACGAACCCAATTGGGAACGTAAAGACGCAACCGGCCTGGCGCTGCTAAGCGCCCGAACGGCGAAGCCATGCCGATAACAGACCCGGCGCTATCTGTCCAGGGATATAGCCGCGCCGAAATGCGATTCAGCGAAAACTGGAGAACCGGCGGAGAGCGCGGTTTGTTGTCCTGAAACTGTTTTATGGCTCTGGTTGGCGAGGGTGAAACCGGCTCCGGGATTTTGCGCGCAAAGCTTGTGAGGGAGAAAACATTGCGGGGCGCATTGTCGCTGCCGTTCGTGATGCCGACCTCGCCGAGGATGACGTCCTTGTTCCTTTGCATGATCTCGATGCCCCAACGATCGCGGTTGACGCTCGTCAAGGCCCGCGGCGAGACGGCGGTGAGAAGGCCAGGGATCCAACGCCAACGTCAACGCCGGACGCGGCAGTTTGGCGGACTGCCGGCTACGCGCGTCCGATCCCAACGGCCTTTGCGGGCAGCCCGCCGATCATGCGGCACTCAACGCGCCCATGCGTCTTCAGGGCGCCGCTATCCCAACGAGACAGGGAGAAAACCGGCGCGTCGAACGCCGTTTCGATCAACGGGCCAGAGTGTCTTTCAGGGACTTCTGGTTGTTCTTGACCGGCAAGACCTTGACCGGCAAGACCTTGACCGGCAAGACCCTGACCG
>QHBR01000002.1 GCA_003244015.1 Hyphomicrobiales bacterium
GCCCATCCATTCCAGCAAAGCAACGCGCGCCGCGCTGGCCGAGCGCATGCACTGGCTCACGCCCGAATGGATGGAGAAATATGCGCCCGGACTCAACGACATCGAACGCGATCGGAAAACCCTCAAGGCCCGTCATCTCGCCCATAAAACATTCAAGACCAAGGACGACCTGAAAATCGCCGTCGACGCGGACATCGAGGCCATCAATTCAACCCGAAAATCGTATCCGTCGGCCAAGCAGCGAATCTCTGCTTAGATCGAGCGTTCCGCGCGCGACCTGATCGGCGCCGTCGATCGCGACATCGATCCGGCGATGCTCGGCGAAGCTCGTGAGCGGCACGCCGAGCCGCCGCGCCAAGGCCGCCGTCGTCTCGGAGGTCGGGATCCCGGCGATGCGTAAGCCTTTCGCGATGCGCGCTGCCAGGGCCTCGACCGCGAATGCGGCGGTCGATCCGCTGCCCAGTCCGAGGACCATGCCATCCTCGATCTCCGCCACGGCCCGCGCGGCGGCGGCCCGCTTCAGCCGATCCCGCTCGGACGATAGCCAGAGGCCTCACGAGGCAGCATCTCGCGTCGCAGCGGCGTCGCCAAACAGCCACAGCGTGCCGGTAGGGCAGAGGCGCGCCGCCGGCAGACCGCTATCGCCGCGCCGGAAGCGCGCAAAAATTGCCCGCTTCTCTTCCCCCACGACCAGAAAGGCCGCATGCCGGCTGCTCTCGAGCGCCGGATAGGTCAGTGTGATGCGCGTTTCGGACTTGGCGCCGGCGATGGCGGCGACCCACCGGTCGCGCTCCACGAGCACGGCCGTGCCCGGGAACAACGAGGCTGTATGCCCATCCGGCCCCAGCCCTAGAAGGGTCACATCGAAGAGCGGTCGGGCCGGGTCGAGGCGCTCCGCGCCGTAAAAGGATTTGAGCTCGCGCTCATAAGCGGACGCCGCTGCTTCAGGGCTGAGACCTTCGGTAGGAATAGGATGGATGTTGGCGGCGGGGATCGGCGCGCGCGATAGAAGAGCCTCTCGCACCATGCGGTAGTTGCTCAACTCGTTGTCGTGAGGCACGAAGCGCTCATCGCCCCAGAACCAATGCGTGCGGGACCAGGGGAACAAATCGCGATAGGGCGGCCCGGCCAGGTGCTCATAGAGCCGTTGCGGCGTCGAGCCACCGGAGAGGGCGACGGCAAAGACGCCGTCCTTCGCCGTCGCCGCCGCGAGCAGCCAATCCGCCACCCGGCGTGCCAGAACCTCGGGATCGGCGAGGATCTCCAGTTTGGCTTCGGAAGGGCTCGTCATGCGCGCGCCCTTCTGGCCGATGGCCCATGGGCCATGCGAATAGCGGCGATCGCAGCAGCGTAATCAGGCGAGCCAAAGATTGCAGATCCGGCAACAATGGCGTTCGCGTCCGCTTCGATCGCCTGTCCGGCACTTTCACAATTCTCTCCGCCGTCGACCTCGATGACCGGACGGAGACCGCGCGCGTCGCAAAGCTGTCGCAACCGGCGGATCTTGGGCAGCATCTCCGGCAGGAATTTCTGGCCGCCAAAGCCGGGATTGACGGTCATGACAAGAATGATATCGCAGAGATGGAGGACGTAGTCGATCAGCTCGGTCGGGCTCGCCGGGTCGAGCACCACGCCTGCCTTCTTGCCGAGGGCGTGGATTTGCGAGAGGACACGGTGGAGATGGATTGTTGCGGACGGCTCGGCCTGGACGAGGAGATGATCGGCGCCGGCCTTGGCGAAGCTGGCGAGATAGCGCTCCGGCTCGACGATCATCAGGTGCACATTGAGAGGCTTCCGCGTGCAGCGTCGCACCGCTTCGACAACCACCGGTCCGATCGTGATATTCGGCACGAAGCGACCGTCCATTACGTCGACATGGATCCAGTCCGCTCCCGCCGCATCGACGGCGCGAACCTCCTCGGCGAGTCGCCCGAAATCCGCCGACAAGATCGACGGCGCGACAATGATCGGCCTTCGCGGCGCTGCATCCGGCATGGCTGACCCGGCGCTCAACGCGTTCGATCCCGGCCTGGCATCGCCGCATAGATATCCATGACAGCCCCCAGCATCCGGAGCGCGTCTTCCTTCGGCCGCTGGAATGAGTTGCGGCCAAGAATCGAACCGAACCCCCCACCGGCATGGATCGAACGGATCTCATCGAGCAGCGTGTCGTCATCGAAGACCGCGGCACCGCCCGAGAAGATGACGATGCGGCGGCCGGCGAAAGCACAATCAACGACGTGACGGACTCGCTCCGCCGGAGTCGCGATGGGAATGCGCCGCTCGTCGTACACCTTGCGGGCCGCTTCCTGCTCGATATGCGCCGTCGGCAGCTTCACCTTGATGATGTGCGCCCCGAGCTGAGCCGCGATCTGGACGGCGTAACCGGCAACGTCGATCGCTGTTTCACCTTCCTTGCTCAGACCCGACCCGCGCGGATAGGACCAGATGACGACCGCGAGGCCGTTGCGTTTTGCTTCCTCGGCATAGGCGCGGAGCTGTCCGTACATCTCGAGCTGGTGTGCCGATCCCGGGTAGATCGTGAAGCCGACCGAGCAGCAGCCGAGACGAAGCGCGTCCTGCACGCTGGCGGTCAATGCCTGGTTCGGATCTTTCTCCTCCCGCAGCGCGTCATTGTCGTTGGTTTTGAGGATGAGCGGAATTTCCCCCGCGAAATCGCGGGCGCCTGCCTCCAGGAAGCCCAGCGGGGCAGCGTACGCATTGCAGCCCGCTTCGATTGCGAGCTCGAAGTGATAAAGCGGATTGTAAGCCGGGGGATTTGGGGCGAAGGAGCGCGCCGGCCCATGCTCGAAGCCCTGATCGACCGGCAAGATGACAAACTTCCCGGTTCCCGCCAGCCGACCGTGGTTCAATAGCCGGGCCAGGTTGGTCAGTGTCCCGGCGCTATCCGCGCCATACCAGCTCAAAATCTCCCTTACGCGCGGTGTCATTGCCGCTCTCCTGTCGAGGCTTCCGCGGCTGCCGCCACTCGCGATGTAGATTCATTACGGCTACCGCTGCCTTGCCGCTCCTCTAGCCGACGCACGATCCCGGCGGCGATCTCGGCTGGCCGACCGCCGGCATCGACGGTGATCGGATGCTCGTATGGCGTGGGTTCCTGCAGTGTCGCAAACTGGCTGTCGAGCAGGGCCACCGGCATGAAGTGCTCGTGCCGCGCGGTCATGCGCCGGCGGATGAGGTCGTACGATCCTTTGAGGTAGACCAGCGTCACCCCCGGGCGGTCACCGATGATGATGTCCCGGTAGGAACGCTTCAGCGCCGAGCAGGTGAGCACGCCGGATTCGCCCCGCGCCCGCCAGCTATCGATTTCTTCGGCGATCTGTCGCAGCCAGGGCAACCGGTCCACATCGGTAAGTGGCGTGCCGCCATGCATTTTCTCCACGTTCGCGGCTGGGTGCAGATCATCGCCCTCCTGGAATTGGCAGCCGAGCGCGGCGGCGAGCAAGGCCGAGACTGTGGTTTTGCCGGATCCGGAGACGCCCATGACAACGGCGATCAACGGCCTGGCGATGGTGTGCGCGAGGGCTGCGGACCACACGCGCTGAGGTTGCCGATCACGTCGCATCATGCGCTCCTTCGTGCGTCGGCGTCAGCCGGCGCGCAATTCAGCCACACTCCTGTCACGAGGGTCATGCGCCGGCCGGGCGCAGGATGAACCGCCGCACGGCGTTCGCGAATCCTTCGTTCTCGTTGCTGTCGGTCACGGCGCTCGCCTGCGCTTTCACCTCGTCGCTGGCATTGCCCACCGCGATGGAAAAGCCGCTCTTGCGGAACATCAGCACGTCGTTCGGCATGTCGCCGATCGTGGCGATCTGCTCGGGCGGGATGTTCAGATATTTAGACAAGGTTGCCACGACCACCCCCTTGTTGGCCTGCGGATGCGTCACGTCGAGGTAGTACGGCTGCGACCGCTCGGCGCTCGCCCTCTCGCCGAGAGCCTTCTGGGCCGCCTTCTCGCAAGCGGCGACAAGATCGAGATCGTCCGAGATACCGACGATCTTCACCGCGTGCGCCAGATGCGCATCGGTGAAGTCCGGCACTACCCGCGCGTCGAACTTCACCGTCCAGGCCTCCCGCGCGACATGCGGCGCGTCCTTGTCGCGGATCAGCCATTCGGTCTCGGTGTACACCCAGGCGTCCAGCCCCTGGTCCAGGATCAGCGTCACCGTTTGCTTGGCTGCTAGGGGGTCGAGCGTATGGCTCTCTATCACCGACAAATCTGGATTGACGAACACCCCACCGTTGAAGCCGGCGATGGGGCCCGTCAGGGCGAGCGGTTCGATGAGCATGCTCATGCCACGTGGCGGCCGGCCGCTTGTAATGGCGAATGCGACGCCTGCGTCGCGCAGCTCCTGGATCGCCGCCTTCGCTGCGTCGGTCAGCACCTTGTCCCGGGTCACCAGCGCACCGTCCACGTCCGCCAGAAACAGACGAATATTATGCTGGGCCTTCATTGCTTTCGCTCCAAGGCAGGAACCACGGGCCGCCAGGTACGGGCGCCATCCCGCGCCAGCAGTTCATCGGCCGCCTTCGGGCCGTTGCTGCCAGAATCGTAGTCCGGGAAGTTCGCCTTCTCCGCCGCCCAGGCGCCAAGCACCGGCTGCACCACGCGCCAGGCTTGCTCCACCATGTCGGCGCGCATGAACAGCGTCGGATCGCCGATCATCACGTCGTAGAGCAGCGTCTCGTACCCGGCATTCGGCTCCTTCGGAAACCAGTCATTGTAGTGGAAGTCCATCTTCACGGCAGCGAGTTCCACCACCGGCCCCGGGTGCTTGACCTCGAACTGCAGGGAGATCCCCTCGCCCGGCGCGATGTGCAGCACCAGCCAGTTGGGCGACAGGGTGCCGACGGGCGTGTCCTGGAACGGCGCGTAGGGCGCCTGCTTGAAGCTGATCGCGATCTCCGTCATCCGCTGCGACATGTGCTTGCCGGTACGGAAGTAGAAGGGCACACCGGCCCAGCGCCAGTTGTCGATCTCGAGCCGCATTGCGACATAGGTCTCGATGTTCGAATCGGCCGCCACGTTTGGCTCTTTCCGATAGGCATTCACAGGCTTGCCCAGCACCGTGCCGGCCCCATACTGGCCGCGCACCGCCCGCTCAGGCTTGACCGAGGGCATCGCGGCGAAGACTTCGGTCTTCTTCGTACGGATCGAGGCGGCGTCGAAGCCCGTGGGCGGCTCCATCGCCACCAACGACAGCAACGTGAAAACGTGGTTCGGCACCATGTCGCGCAAGGCGCCGGTCACCTCGTAGAACTTGCCGCGCTGCTCCACGCCCACCGTCTCCGCCACGGTGATCTGCACGTGATCGATCCGATCGCGGTTCCAGATCGGTTCGAACATCCCGTTGGCGAAGCGGAACGCCATCATGTTCTGCACCGTGTCCTTTCCGAGGAAATGGTCGATCCGGAAGATCTGGTCCTCGTGCAGCGCGCGCAGGATGCGGGCATTCAGCTCGCGCGCCGAGTCCAGGCCGTGGCCGAACGGCTTCTCGATCACCACGCGGCGCCAGAATTTGGGCTTGCCGCCTTGCTCCGGTGTCTCCACCAGCTTGGCCTCGCCCAGCTTGTCCACCACCGGGCCGAAGAACCGGTCGGCGACGGCGAGATAGAAGATGACGTTTCCCGCGGTATTATGCTTGCGAGCGGCCTCCTCCAGATGCTTGCCGAGCTTCCCGTATAGGCCGGAATCGTTCAGGTCGCCCTGGACGTAGGACATCTTCTCCGCGAGCTGCTTCCACGCAGCCTCGTCGATCTGGTCCAAATCGAATTCCGCCGCGGCGTTGCCGACGAAGCCCTTCAGCGTCTCGTAAAGATGATCGCGCCAACTCTCCGCGGTTCCCTGCGCCAGGTCTACGCCGATCAGCGCGAATTTGTCCGGCAGCACCTTGGTGTGCGAGAGATTGTAGAGCGCCGGCACCACCAGGCGCTTGGTCAGATCGCCGCCGGCACCGAAGATCACCATGGCGCAAGGATCGGCGGGACTGGGCTGGCGCCGCGGCGGCGCCGCGATCACTTGGGGTTTCCGAGGTGTCGAGACCGGCCGGTCGTCGGGCATGGTGCTACTCCGCGTGTGCCTGGGCCTTTGCCGGATTTGGTTGGGGGTCAATGGGCTCGTTGCCCTCGATGTGCCCGCCGAAGCCGAAGCGCATGGCCGAAAGCAGCTTTTCTCCGAAAGTGTGCTCCTCGCGCGAGCGGAACCGGGCGTAGAGCGCCGACGATAGCACGTCAGCCGGCACCGCCTCCTCGATCGCTGCCTCGATGGTCCAGCGACCCTCGCCGGAATCCTGGACGAAACCGGAGAAGCCGGAGAGCGAGCCATCCTTGGCCAGCGCGGCGGCGCCGAGGTCGAGCAGCCAGGACGAGATCACGCTGCCGCGCCGCCAGACCTCGGCAATGTCGGGCATGTTCAGCGCGAAGCGCTCGTCCGCCGGCAGATCCTCCGAGTCCTTCTTGCGCAGAATCTCGAAACCCTCGGCGTAGGCCTCCATCATTCCGTACTCGATGCCGTTGTGCACCATTTTCACGAAATGCCCGGCCCCATTCGGCCCGGCATGGACGTAGCCGCGCTCGGCCCGCGGATCGTGGTTCTCCCGGCCCGGTGTGCGTGGGATATCGCCCAGGCCGGGGGCGAGCGCCGCGAAGATCGGATCGAGGCGATCCGCAGCCTCCTTCGAACCGCCGATCATCATGCAGTAGCCGCGCTCGATGCCCCAGACGCCGCCGGACGTGCCGCAATCGACGTAGCGGATGCGCTTCTCGGCCAGTTTCTTGGCGCGGCGGATGTCGTCCTTGTAGTAGGAATTGCCGCCATCGACGACGATGTCGTCCGCCTCCAGCAGGCCGCCGAGACGCTCGACCGTTTCTTCGGTGATCCGGCCGGCGGGCAGCATCACCCAGACCGCACGCGGCTTCTCCCCGAGCGCCTTCACGACCATCTCCAGCGAGCCGACGGCCGTGGCGCCCTCCTTAGCCAGCTCCTCGCGCGGCGTGGCGTTCGCGTCGAACACCACGCACTGGTGCCCCGCCTTCATCAGGCGGCGGGAGATGTTGCCGCCCATGTGGCCGAGGCCGATCACGCCGATCTGCATTTGCTTCATTCCTTCCGAAAGTGCCCCTACTGGAGCGCTGCATCCATCGCGCGAGCCAGTTCCGCCAGCCCCGCATCCACGTCCTTTAGGTGGACGCGGAGCGCGCGCCGCCCGCGTTCCACAAGCACCTCGTGGTCGCCGCGCGCCTGCGCCGCCTTCACCACGCCGAAGCTGTAGGAATGGCCGGGCACGTCGATATCGGTCGGATCGTCGCAGGTGACCTGCAGGAACACGCCGGAATTCGGCCCGCCCTTGTACGCCTGCCCGGTCGAATGCTGGAAACGCGGCCCGAAGCCGAGGCAGGTTGCGGCGTGGGTCCGGTCGCGGATGCGCGTTCGCATCGCCGTTAATGCCCGCGTATGCGACTCGTTGCGCTGGATGTAGGCCAGCAGCGCCACATAGTCGCCCGCGCGTACGCGCCCAAGATGGCTCTTCAGATAGCCGGAGAGGGTGTTGTGCTGACCGAGCTCGCCAGCGTTGCGAGGATCGGCGAAAAGGGCCAGACCGTTCTCGCGGAACACCGGCTCCTCCGTTGGCAGGCTGTGCGACTTCTCGTATTCCCCGGTCAGCGCTCGCGTCTTCTCTTTGCTCGCCTCGACATCCGGCTGGTCGAACGGATCGATGCCGATGATCGCGCCGGCCACCGCGGTAGCGATCTCCCAGCGGAAGAATTCCTGGCCGATGTGCCAGATATCCTTCACATGGATCCGCGCGACCGGGTGGCCTGCCTGCTCCAGCGCGTCCACGGCCTGGCGCTGCGTCGGATCGGCCTGACCCGCCAGCTCGAGGTAGGCGAAAAACCGGTCGCTGCCGTAGCGCTCGGGCGTGGTGAGCGGCTCGCCGGCCAGCGGAATTAGCC
Organism: Hyphomicrobiales bacterium; assembly: GCA_003244015.1. Taxonomy (GTDB): domain Bacteria; phylum Pseudomonadota; class Alphaproteobacteria; order Rhizobiales; family Beijerinckiaceae; genus Methylocapsa. The sequence goes on from QHBR01000002.1 coordinate 7,975, forward strand.
CGCGCCCGTGCTTCCCCGTGCTCTCCGCCAGAAGCTGTTCCAGCCACGCACCGAGATCGGCGATCCGCGGCGAGGCAATGATCGTCACCTTGTCGCGGCCGAAGCGCGTTGTCGCGACGCCCATGGCGACGCCGAGCTGTACGCCCGGATTCTCCGCCGGTGGCACGTCCTGGCCGCAGCCTCGTTCCATCTGGCGCGCCGTCTCGAGGAGGCGTGTGACGTCGAGACCCATCGCCGCCGCCGGCACCAGACCGAACTTCGACAGCACGGAGTACCGGCCGCCAATCGAGGGCACGCCATGGAAGATATGGGCAAAGCGCAGCTGCTTGGCGCGGCGCTCTAGCGAGGAACCGGGATCGGTGACCGCGACGAAGTGTTCGCCGGCCTTATCCGTACCTCGCAGCGCGCCAACGCGGTCGAGAAAATACGCCATGAAGATGTTGGGCTCCAGCGTGCTCCCGGATTTGGAGGAGACAATGAACAAGGTCGTTCCGAGGTCCACTGCCTGCTCGATCGCCTTGATCTGTGCGGGATCGGTGCTGTCCAGCATGTGAAAACGCGGCCAACCCGCCTGTCGGCCAAAGGCCTCGGCAAGAACTTCCGGTCCCAGGCTTGATCCTCCCATCCCCAGCAGGACGACGCCGGTGAAGCCGCGGTGCTTCACCTCCTTCTCGAAGCCGTGCAGCCGGTCGATATCAGCCAGCTCTTGCTCTACGACGCGCAGCCAGCCAACCCACTTGTCCTCGCCGGTCCCGGCCCACAGCGACTTGTCCGCGGCCCAAAGCCGCCGGATGCGCCCGCCCTTGCGCCAGGCCTCCATCTCCTCCTCGAAAGCCTTCTTCATCTCCAGGGAGCCCGGCCGCACCTCCAGGTTGGCGTGGTCGCCCTCGACCAGCGTGCGGCGGCGGCGCGCGATGGTCCCGAACAGCTCGTCGAACGCATCCGCGAACTGCTGCACTCCGTCCTTCACCAACTGCCCCGTCACCTCATTCAGCGAGATTCCGTGCCGCTCCACCTCGGCGAGCATCGCGCGGGCACCCTCCACGTCCTGTTCAATCATGTTGGGCTTCGCCGCACCGTGGCCGCGGAACGCGTCCATCGTCGCGGGCGGGATGGTGTCCACGGTGTCGCGGCCGATGAGCGCCTCGACATACATCGTATCCTTGTAGGCCGGATTCTTGATGCTGGTCGAAGCCCAAAGCAGGCGCTGCGTCTTGGCGCCCGATGCCGCCAACGCCGCCCAGCGCGGGCCGGAGAACAGCGCTTTGTAGCGAACGTAGGCGATTTTCGCGTTGGCGATCGCCGCCTTGCCGCGCAACCGGTCCGCCAGCTTTTTGTCACCGACCTTATCCAGCCGCTTGTCGATCGCGGTGTCGATTCGGCTGACGAAGAAGCTGGCGACGCTGCCGATCTTTGCGACGTCACCGCCGGCCCGCGCCAAGTCCTCGAGCCCGGAGACATAGGCTTCGACCACCTGCTCGTAGACGCTCACGGAGAAAAGCAAGGTGCTGTTGATGTTCAGCCCGCGACCGGTCAGCTGCCGGATCGCGGGAATACCGGCTGGGGTCGCCGGCACCTTCACCATCAGATTGGGACGCGCCACCGCCGCCCACAGCCGCAGCGCCTCCGCCACTGTGGCTCCGGTATCGTTGGCGAGGTAGGGAGAGCATTCCAGGCTGATGTAGCCGTCCCGGCCCTGCGTCTGCTCGTGGACTGGACGCAACACGTCGGCGGCGGCGCGGATATCGGCGATCGCCAGGTGCTCATAGATCGCGGAAATGCCATGGTCCGCCTGCACTTGGAACTGCTTCAGCGCATTCGCATATTCGTCGGTCTCGCCAATCGCCTTCTCGAAAATCGATGGGTTCGAGGTGACGCCTTTCAACCCGTCGCGCTCGATCAGAGTGCGCAGCTCGCCGCTCTCGATCAGACTGCGCTTCAGATAGTCCAGCCAGGGCGACTGACCGCACACTTCGAGCTGCTTCAGCTTGTTCATGGTGCTCTCTCCTTGGCTTGGGCTGCCGCTCGTTGCAGGCGTTTATTTTCCCGGTTGGGGAGCTGTTCCGCTTTCAGTCCCGGGCTTCGCCTCAACACCGGGCGAGCCGCCGCCGGCCGGGCCCCCTCGCGCCGCTGTTCGTCGGTTTTATATTTTTTTTGAGTAGCGGTGCTCGGTTCGACGTTTTTCCCCGCCGCAGGACCGGTTGTCGTCCCAGATTGCTGCGCAAAGGCAACGCCGCCCACGAAGAGCGACGCGACCGTGCAGAGCGTCAGAGAAGCGCGAATGGCCATGATGTTTTCCTTCCCTTTTATGCGCCATTTACTCTATTCGCAATTTACCAAATCATTGGTTGCTTGCGTCTCGCCCCCAAAACCCGTTCATGCACGAACTTCAAGATGACTAGCATCAGCTCTAGGACCTTAGCGGACGCGCAGCGGCCGTCAAATGCGGCAATGGCTTCGCTCTTGTAGATGTGAACGCCACCGATAGTCAAATAGTCGTGAACGACGTCTCGTTAATCTCGAGCGACGACATTGATGATGCGGCGGCGATCGGCGAGATGTCCAAAACCAAGGACGGCGTCAAGCCGCGCAACGCGCAATCGCGTTCACTTCTATCCCGGTTGAACGGAGAGGACCAGCTTGCCGCGGGTGTGGCCGCCAATTCCGCGCTCGAAAGCCTGGCGCGCTTGAGCGAGCGGGATCACGGCAGACACGATTGGCTGGACGATGCCGCCATCGATCAGTTCTTTAATCTTGATGAGTTCCTGCCGGCTTGGTTTGACGAGGAACGACACGCCGCGCACGCGATATTTGGCAGCCCGCGCTTCCGTAATTTCGCCGGCCGTCGTCACGATGACCCCGCCGTGTCTGACGACTGGCCAAGAGCGCTCCAGCGTGTCGCCCCCGACCGTATCTAACACGACATCGACGTCATGAACCACATCTTCAAAACGAACGGCCGTATAGTCGATGGTCTCGTGTGCTCCGATCGTGCGGAGAAACGGGAGATTGGGGCCGAAGCGGTTCCAATAACATGCGCGCCTCGCCAATTGGCGAGCTGGACAGCGAAGCTCCCGACGCCTCCGGCGGCGCCGTGAATCAAGACTTTCTGTCCAGGGGCAAGCATCCCGTAATCAAACAGACCCTGCCAAGCGGTCAGCGCGGAGAGAGGAATGGCGGCAGCCTGATTAAAATCCAGTGTCCGAGGCTTCGACGCGAGATCGGAAGCGGCTATGACAATGTACTCGGCGTCGGAACCGTCGCGCCAGAAATCGGTAAGGGCATAGACCGCTTGTCCCACTTTGACATCGGTTGCGTCTGGCCCGACCGCCTCAACAATGCCTGAGAATTCATGTCCAGGTATGGCTGGCAGCTCGGCCTCGTCGCGCGTTGCGTAAGCCGACGACCATGACAGTTCAGTTGGAGTTACGCCGGCCGCCATTACCTCAACGAGCGCTTCGCCCCTCTTCGGGCTTGGCTTTGGCACCTCCTCGTAGATTAGCTGCTCAGGCCCGCCACGTCCGTGGATGCGAATGGCTTTCATGCAAGGCCCTCTCGCGCCTCAATCAGCCCTTCAAGCGTCATACCCGCTGGGAAATAAAAACGTACAGGCAAATCTTCGGTTCCAATCAATGATCGAGACACCGATGTCACGACAGCGCAGGAATGGGTTGATCGAACGCAGCCTAAGAAAAGGATTGCGCTCCGTCACTGATCATCAAGCGATTCGCCGTGGCGAAGGAACGCCAGACAACCGCTTTGGAGTCGCCCTTAAGGGCCTCCCAATGGGTTTTGTCTCCCTCTCGCCAGAATCGAAGGTCGAATGTTTGCTCCCCAACCCGCATATCCATAATCTCGATATCCGGCAACCAATCTGGAAGCGCGGGGTCCACATAAAGCTTGCGGCGCGGAGCATCCGGCTGCAAACCAAGAATTGCCTGGAGGAAGGCGAACGCCGAACCAGCGGCCCACGCTTGCGGCACATTGGCGCCGAGATATTGCACCGGGAAGTTTGTTTCGGTGCATTCGATGCCGGAATAGAGTTCGGGCATCCGGTGTTGCGAAAAATAGCTGCCGGCGCCGCTGACTTCGCGAGCGATACGTGCTGTCTCTGTTGAAAAGCCATACCGCCGGAAGCCAAGCGCGATAAAGCCGTTGTCGTGCGGCCACACCGAACCGTTCTGGTAGGAATAGGGGTTGTAAGCCGGGTGATCCGCGGAAAGGGTACGAATGCCCCAGCCGCTGCACATGTCTAGCGCGAGCAGTCTTGTAACGACCCGCTCGGCGCGCTCCGGCGGCACGATGCCCGACCACAGGCAGAGGCCAGGGTTTGAAGCGACGCTCATGACCTGCCTCTTATCGCCATCGAGCGTGTAAGCGTAAAAGCCAGTCTCCTCGTCCCAGAAGGCATCGTTGAATTTATGGAATAGGAGTTTGGCTTTCGACCGCAAGGCGTTCGCTTTATCGAGCTTGCCGAGAAAGGCGTAGATTTCAGCCATGCGAAGCCAAGCGTCGTACACATAGCCTTGCAGCTCGCAGAGGGCCTTCGGCCCTTTGACTTTAGAGCCGTCCGCATATACAACGGCGTCGCCCGAATCCTTCCAGCCCTGGTTTTCATAGCCTACGGGAGAGCGCGTCTCATATTCCTGGAAGCCATCTCCGTCGCGATCGCCGTATTTGTCAATCCATTCCAGACAATTCTCTGCCGTTGTGAGATGATTTTCGATCAGACTGGCGTCGCCGGTTAAGAGCCACGCGACGTGCAACACGATTGGGTATAAAATCGTCGCATCCGCTGTTCCATAGTAGGGCGTGTGCGGGATCAGCTTGAAATGCGCTAACTCTCCCCGCCGCAGTTCGTGCATGATCTTGCCGGGCTCTGCGTCGCGGTAGTCATCTCGCTCCTTTGCTTGCAAGGAGCCGAGGATTTGGAGCGCCCCGCGAGCGAAACCCGGATAGACGAGCGCGTTCTGCAAGGAGACGACCAGGCTGTCGCGGCCAAACAGCGCCACAAACCACGGGACGCCTGCCACCGGCACGAATTGCAGGTGGTCTGTGCCTTCGAACGGAAGCCGGAGCGCGGCCATATCGTCCACTGCCTGGTCGAACAGACGGTAAAATTCCTCATTGCTAGTTCGAATTTTGAGAACCCCGCGCTTCCAGTCTGCCGCCTTCTTGCCAACCGGCGACTGCCCGCAGTGTTCGATGCATTCTTTCGGCACCTCGAAACGTGCCTTTCCATCTCCAAGCTCGTAAAGAATACAAGAGTGCCAAGAAGCTCCGGGCGCCAAATCGATCTCAAAGCTCAAGCGGCCGTTAGCATAAACGGCCTGGGTATCATTATTTGCAATGCGAATGTTGACCTCACGCCCAAAACCCTTGTTTCGATAGGTTTGACGCAGTTGCGCCATGTCGGCCGACCATTCCGTCATGATGTTCCCGCGCCGGATAATGTGTTTGGATTTGACCTCGAATATATCTGCGAAGTCGCTTCGCGCGGAGATTTCCAGGTTGAAGCGGATAGCCTTCATTCCTTGATTTGTAATATCAATATCCTCGTGGACCCCGCCATCGAGCGACCGGCTGAGCACAAGCGACAGAGTATGCTCGGGGATGTCGCCTTGCTCCGTCTCGATCACAGGATTTGTTAGATAAACGCGGGCAGCATAATGTGTGATCGCTCCCGAGTTGAGCAGCTCGAACGGCACGCCGTTCGCGAAAATATTCCAACTGCTGATCAACCTCGTGTCGAGAAAATAAAGCCCTTTGTCGCTTGGCCAGGGAATCTGGCCATCATTGTCGGTGACCAAGATAGTATCGCCCTGATTGATCACGAGTTGAGGTGGGCCGACGGTGATTTCGACAGTCATGTGCTCCGCCTTTAGGTGCGCTCTTCGACCGCTCAAGCCTGCTTTCGTCGCGTAAGACAACGCTCAAGATCGATATCCGTTCCGCACTCTGGTTATTCGATTGGCGCGTGCGTTCACGTTCTGATAAGACTGTCAATTGTCTGTCGGTTAGCATTGATTGTGGGCGGCTACGGTTTTGCGCGGCGTGCCGTAAGATTGTCGCAGTCTCAATCAATGAGTGGCTCGATTAATATGCGCCCCTGCGCGTTGATCCCGTGGTTTAGATCGGAGACAATCGGGCATTGAGCGACTTATCCCACGCCCATCACGTCGTCATCGTGGGCGCCGGCTTCGGTGGTCTTGAGGTCGTGCATCGCCTGGCTCGCGCGCCGGTTCGCATCACGATCATCGATCAGCGCAATTATCATTTGTTCCAGCCGCTTCTGTACCAGGTCGCCACGGCTTCGTTAGCAACCTCGGAGATTGCTTGGCCGGTCCGTCATCTCCTGCGCAAACGCAAGGAAGTCACGACATTGCTCGCCGTCGTCACGGGCATCGATAGCGAGGACGGCAAAGTTCTCCTCGAAGACGGCGGCGTGGTCGCTTATGACACGCTGGTTCTGGCGACCGGCGCGCGACACGCCTACTTCGGCCATGACGAGTGGGAGTCCCACGCGCCCGGCCTCAAGACGTTAGAGGACGCCACCACAATTCGCCGGCGGATTCTTCTTTCCTTTGAACGGGCCGAGCGCGAGACCGATCCCGAGCGTCGCGCTGCGCTGCTCACCTTTGTGATCGTTGGCGGCGGGCCGACAGGCGTGGAATTGGCCGGCACGATCGCTGAACTCGCACATGAGAATCTGCGCGAGGACTTCCGCCACATCGACACGCGTAAGGCGCGGATCGTATTGATCGAAGCTGGCCCACGCATTCTGCCCAGCTTCACCGAAGACCTCTCCACCTATGCTTATGCCGCGCTCGAGCGGTTGGGAGTCGAAATTGAACTCGGTCGCCCGGTCCGCGAATGCACCGGCAACGGTGTCGCCTTCGATGACCGCAAGCTATCGGCGAAGGTCATTCTCTGGGCCGCCGGCGTACGAGCCTCGTCCGCCGCCGATTGGCTCGGTGTGCCGGCCGATCACGCCAACCGCATTAAGGTGGAGCCGGACCTCAGCGCTCCTGGCTATCCGGAGATTTTCGTCATCGGCGATACGGCGACCATCGACGGATGGCAGGGTAAGCCGGTGCCGGGGATTGCGCCGGCCGCCAAGCAGCAAGGCCGCCATGTCGCCACCACGATCAAGATACGCCTTCGCGGCGACGCTTCACCGCGACCGTTTCGCTACAAGCATTCGGGCAGTCTCGCGACCATCGGCAAGCGCTCCGCCGTAATCGATTTTGGATGGATCAGGATACGCGGCTGGATCGCTTGGTGGATCTGGGGGCTCGCCCACATCTACTTCGTGATCGGCGTGCGCAATCGCCTGGCCGTCGCGTTGAACTGGCTGTGGATCTACGCCAGTGGCGATCGCAGCGCCCGTCTGATCACGCAGGGCGAACAACGGCCGAAGCTACGGTAGGTCAAGCGGTCAAGCGAGTTGGAGTGCCCGCCGGCGACGACGCGCACGATCCTGCGTCGGCAAGCGGATTGGCCCCGGCGATTGATCAAAAAACTTGCTCGTGCGCAAAGCGGCGATTCCGCTCTCCGTTTCCACAGGCCAAGCAAGCTGCAGAACGGGCCGGGGACCAAACGGCAAATTGGCCAAACAGACCTGGATGCGTCTCTACCGCAACAAGGCCAGAGTTCTTTTACATACGTTCTCGACGGTAAAGCCATATTCACGCATCAGGACGTCGCCTGGAGCCGACGCACCGAAACGGTCTACGCTCAGCACGTCACCGCGATCGCCGACGTAGCGATGCCAGCCCTGCGATGCGCCCGCTTCGACGGCAAGCCGCGCCTGGATTGACGGCAACAACACCTGGTCGCGATAACTCTGCGGCTGAGCGTCGAACAATTCCCAGCTCGGCATGGAGACGACGCGCGCCAG
>QHBR01000116.1 GCA_003244015.1 Hyphomicrobiales bacterium
AATATTTTTCGAGGTGCCCAATTAACCAAATGCCGCTAATATGTCCCCCCTCGCAAGTGAAACATCGCAACGTCCGGATATTGTCCACAAGCGTTGTGGTTCGGTTGCAACGGCGGGATGCCGTGCGCTGCAGGGGGCCGGATTAACACCCCTCCCGGCGAGCGGCCTAGCCAAACACAATCGATCATAGTTCCAAGAGCCTGTGTCTAAAGCCGGACATTATCGCGCTTGGCGATACGGCTCGCGATAGATATCGCGATAGATATTTGGTTCCGTGTCGCCGCGGTAGATCCACACTTCGGCCACGCGCGAAGGCGCGGGTGGAGGCGCGGGCGCCGCGGCTGGTTCAGATTCGCCAATATCCGCCAAGGTTATGCGCCGGACGGCCTCGATCTCGGCGTCGCCGGCTTGCCGCAGCACGAGCGACAGAGTTCCCACGCTCTCGGCAAGAATGAGCTTTTGCGCCTGCTCGGTCGAAACCTCGACGGTCACGGTCGGTACCACGGTCGGGTGGTCTTGGCGGTCGTTGGCGATCTGGCCCGTTGCGAGAACTTTGACGCCCTGCAGCAGGACGTCGGCGTGGGAACTTCTGGGCTTGTCCCTGGAGTCGCTCCAGGTCAAAATGACATTCACCCGGTCTCCCATCCGGACAAAGCCAGCGACCCCGCGTGCCTCATCGACCCGGATGGAAACCGCGCGCATGCCTGGCTCGGCGAGCGCCGCCAGAGAAGCCGGCTGGTTGGGGCCGGTAATCCGCGAGCTAAGAACCGGTTCATTCCTATTCATCGAAGTCAGAGCCGCCCGCGCGCCGTCCTTCAAAAGATCCGCCTTCAATTTGAACGCGCCTTCGGGAAAGATCGATGATTCCCACGGAACCTCGTTGACATTGTCGCCGGTGAGCGTGGTGCCATACTCCAAGGGCCCCGCCGCGACAACGATCGTGCTTACGGGATCCTTGGCAATTATCACGTCAGGGGGTTTCGAGCCGCTGGCAAGGACCGCGGCGCCGATTCCGGCCGCGAGGGAAATGCCAACAACCACGAGACGGGCTGGCGGCAATCTGGGAGCTGTTTTCATCTTCATAGTTTGCATGTCCTATGCACCGAGTATCATCGAGCTTCGAGCGGTTGCCTCTTCGTTCCCCAATGCAACGCCGCGACGGATCGCGGAAAACTGGACACGGATGGCAACATTCGAACAGCAATGTAGGCTTAAAAGGATTATTTCAATTTATTTTGTTGCTAGAAAACAATATAATTATAATAGCAACTTAACAAGTTATAGCAGATATTGATATAGTTGTATCTACGTAATAAATAATATATTTTCTTCAAACTAATGCTTTACCCCTTCGTTTCCGCCGTTCCGCCAGGATTTCCGCGGACAAATAGGCGTCCCAGACCGGCGTCGCGCCGAGCGTGGCGGCAAAACCGCGGTGGCGAAACAGGTCCTCGATGCTGAGCCGCGGGGGGAGCGGACGTGGTCTTTGCCCGAGCAGGTTCGCCGCCCCTGCCCCGATCGAAGCGGCGCCATGGGCGAAAACGAGAGCTGCCTGCCGCCCGCCGGTCAATTCGGCATAGACTTCCGCAAGAATTCCGGCATCGAGCAAGGCGCCATGTATGGTCCGCCGCGACGTGTCGATGCCGTAGCGGGCGCAAAGCGCGTCGAGACTGTTTGCCGCGCCGGGATATTTGCTGCGCGCCAGGGCCAGCGTGTCGATCACGCGATCGGATGCAATCGGCGCGATCCCGAGGAGTGCGAGTTCCGCGTTAAGAAACCGCATATCGAATTCAGCGTTGTGCGCGACGATTTTGGCGCCGCCGGCGAATTTCAGGAAATCTCCGGCGATTTTCGCAAAAACCGGCTTGTCCGCCAGAAATTCGGCGGAAAGCCCATGCACCCGGAAGGCTTCCTCAGGGATGTCGCGCTCGGGATCGAGATAGGCGTGGAAAATCTCGCCGGTCGGGATGGCATTCAAAAGCTCGACGCAACCGATCTCGACGATTCTGTGCCCGTTGCCCGGGTCGAGCCCGGTCGTCTCCGTGTCGAGGACGATTTCCCGCATCCCAAAACCTCAAAGCTTATTTTTGGCTCCAGCGAGCGCCCGCAAGATCCCGCGCACTTGCCGCCTGGTGGCGGCAAATTCGCCGCCGGTATCGATGATGAAATGCGCCCGCGCGCGTTTTTCCGCATCCGGCATCTGTCTTGCCAATATGACGGCAAGCCGCTCCGGCGTCATGCCTGGACGCCGGCTCAGCCGCTCTTTTTGCACAGCTTCCGGCGCGGTCACGAGAACCACGGCATCGACCTTGCAGTCGGCCCCCGTCTCGAACAGCAGGGGGACATCAAGAACGACGAGCGGTGCGCCCTTTTTTCTTGTCTCGCTCAGGAAAGCGTCGCGGCTGGCGCCGACCCACGGATGCATGATCGCTTCAAGCCGCGCCAGCGCCGCCGGGTCGCCGAGCACCTTGGCGCCAAGGAGGCCGCGGTCGACGACGCCATTGCGCGTGGTCCCCGGAAAGGCCACCTCGATCACCGGCGCGGCTTGCCCACGATAGAGTGCGTGGACCACGGCGTCGGCGTCGTGAACCTCGATCCCTTCAGCCCGGAACATCGCGGCGGTGGTGGATTTCCCCATGCCGATCGACCCCGTGAGGCCCAAAACAAACATCATACCGCCGCTGCAATATCCGCCTCGACCAAGCCACGCAGCTCCGGCGTGACGCAAGGCTTCACGCCGAACCAGCGCTCGAACCCCGGCACCGCCTGATGCAAAAGCATGCCGATGCCGGAAACCGCCCGGAGACCGCGCGTTGTCGCCGCTCTCATCAGCGCAGTTTCGAGTGGAACATAGACAATGTCGGCGACGACGGCGTCCGGCGGCAGAGGCGCGAGATCGATGGCCAGCGGCGGCTGGCCGCGCATGCCGAGCGAAGTCGTATTGACGAGAAGATTGGCGCCGGGAAGCGCGCCGGGCAGACCGGGGAAATCCACAGCCTCGATCGATGCGCCAAACTCCGAAGCAAGCTCCAAAGCGCGCACTTTGGTGCGATTGATTAGAAAAATGCGCTTCATGCCGCGCAGCTTAAGCGCGTAAACAATGGCTCGCGCGGCCCCTCCGGCGCCAATAACCACGGCCTTCCTGGCGTCAATATCCCATCCGGGCGCATCCTGATCCAAGGCACAAGCAAAACCGGCGGCGTCGGTGTTGTCGCCGCAAAGTTTTCCCGCCTCTATCCACAAGGTATTCACAGCCTTGAGGCAGGCCGCCGTTGTGGTCCAGACATCGCAGAGGTCGAATGCCTCTTGCTTATGCGGGAAGGTCACATTCGCACCGGCAAAGCCCTGCCGCGCGAGACCCTGCACAAAGGCCGGAAAACCGGCCGGCGCGACCGCCGCCAGCTCGTATGACCCCTCGATCTTGAGGCGTTCCAGCCAAAAGCGGTGGATCAACGGCGAACGCGAATGAGCGACCGGCCAGCCGATGACACACGCCTTTGGTTTGCCGTAAGCCGGAGATTTCACGAAAGAAGACTTCCTTCCTCGCGCAGGAATGTTAGGAGCGGTAAAAGGGGAAGCCCCAGGATCGTCGCGTGATCGCCCTCTATCGCATCGAAGAGATGGATGCCGGGGCCCTCGATTCGATAGGCCCCGGCGCTGCCAAGGAGAGCGTCGCCGGCTTTCGTCATATAGGCGTCGATGAATGCCGGGGAAAGCCGCCGGCAGCTTAATCGTGCGACGCTAACCGTTTCGAAGAGGATGGTATTTCCGCGCGCGACGCAGCAGCCTGAATAAAGTTCATGGGTGCGGCCGGACAAGGCTTCGAGTTGCGCCATCGCCGCCGCGCGGCCGGCCGGTTTGCCAAAGAGGCGGCCTTCAAGACAAAGCGTCTGATCCGCGCCGATAACGAGCCGGCCTGGCTTTTCCCCGCTGACCGGCAAAGCCTTGGCGCGGGAAAGATGAAGAGCGATGTCGCGGGCGTTGGCACCCGACGCCACGCGCGCCGCTTCGATCCGGCGTTCATCGATCGTGACGGCGCAAATCTCGAACGGGATCCCGGCGGCGCTAAGAAGGCCCTGGCGGGCAGGGCTTTGCGAGGCGAGAACAAGCGGCGCCGAGCCGCGCCAAAATCCTGTCATGACGAGGCTATGAATTTCAACTGATGAATCGTGTAAAGATCGATGACCGCCGCCGCGGTTTCCTCGATCGAGCGATGCGTCACATCGATGACCGGCCAGCCATGCTCGGCGCAAAGCTTGCGGGCTCGCGCGAGTTCGCCTGCGACCAGGAGGCGATCCACATAAGGTGAATCGGGATTTGCGTTCAACGCGATAAGACGATTCTCGCGAATCTGGACGATGCGCTCCACCGAAGCCAAGAGCCCGACGACGAGAGGATTGCGCAATGCCAAGAGCGGCTCCGGCAAGGGGACATCCGGCACCAAGGGAATGTTCGCGGTTTTGACGCCTCGATTGGCAAGATAGATGCTCGTCGGCGTCTTCGACGTGCGGCTCACGCCCAGAAGAACCACATCGGCCGCCTCGAAATTTTCGGTTTGCTGCCCATCGTCGTGCATCATCGTGAAGTTCAGGGCTTCGATACGTTTGAAATATTCCGCATTGAGCATGTGCTGGGCGCCCGGGCGATGCTTTGAAGAGGTTCCGATGTAGGACTGAAAAAGGTCCACGATAGGCTGCAAAACCGAAAGACAGGGGACGCTCGCCTCTTTGCACGCCGCCTCGAGATGCGCGGCCAAATCCTGATCGACCAGGGTGAACATAACGATCCCCGGCGCCGCCTCGATTGCGGCGATCGCCTTGTCGAGCTGCCCCTTGCTGCGCACGAGGGGATAAACATGCTCGAGCGACGACACTCCTTCGTATTGCGCCGCGACGGCGCGGCTCACGGCGATCAGAGTTTCGCCCGTCGCGTCGGAAATCAGATGCAAATGGAAGTAGTGACGCCCCATGAGTTTTCATGCCTCGCCATGGTTTTCCCTAAATTCAAGGGAATGCTGGGGAGAGAGCGGGATAACTGGCGCCCCCGCCCGCTGGCAACCGTTTTGTTGGACAAAATCGCAAAGTTCATCCACCGCTATCGAATGCTGAACAATAACACGCGCGCGGTTGTGAATCTGGATGACAGGACAAAAACCTGTTTATTTAAAACTCTGGACCTCCCCCTATCCAACTCGGCTGATTAAGAAAAAGCCAAAGTTCCTATCGCTCTCCCTGGCTTGTTGAAAAAGTGGATAAACGCAAAACCGGCATCAGCTTGTGCGAGCCGGCGAATAAGCATAACCCCGCCCCAATCAGACAAAGCAACATCTTTAAGAAAGATTCTTATATTTTTGGAGGATTTTTGCTTTGAAAAGCCAACCGTACGTTCAAACAAAATCGTTTCTTAAAGTCATGAACGGCGAGGTTTGTTTTCCGCCTCCCGTTTGGCTGATGCGGCAAGCGGGGCGCTATCTGCCGGAATATCAGGCGCTGCGCGCCAAGGCTCCTTCCTTTCTCGAATTTTGTTACACACCAGAACTTGCGGCGGAAGCCACCTTGCAACCGGTAAGACGCTTTGGATTCGATGCCGCTATCCTGTTCAGCGACATCTTGGTTATTCCCGATGCCCTTGGCCAAAAGGTAGCTTTTGAACCTAATGAAGGACCTAAACTCGATCCGATTTTGGCAGCGGAGGACTTTGCCAAGCTGAACACGCCGCTAGATTGTGGGCGGTTGAGTCCGGTTATCGAGACGATCCAGCTTGTCAAAACGCGCCTTTCCCCTGATATCGCGCTGATCGGCTTTTGCGGCGCGCCATGGACCCTTGCTTGCTATATGATCGCCGGCAAAAGTGTGCCCGATCAAGCCCCGGCCCGTCTGTTTGCCTACCGCCAGCGCGATCTGTTTCAGAGTCTCATCGATCGGCTAGTCCAAGCGTCGATCGACTATCTCGCCTGGCAAATCGAAGCTGGTGTTGAGGCCGTGCAAATCTTCGACACCTGGGCGGGCGTCCTGCCCTTCGCCGAGTTCGAGCGCTGGTGTCTGATGCCGGTCGAGGCAATCGTCGCCGGCCTCCGGCTGCGCCATAAGGATGCCCGCGTGATCGGTTTTCCGAGAGGCGCAGACCACCATCTAATGGATTTCGCCGCACGCACCGGAGTCAATGTGCTTGGGCTCGATAGCACCGTTGATCCGCGATGGGCCGCGAAAACATTCGATCGAGGTTTGGTATTGCAAGGCAATCTCGATCCGTTGGCGCTCGCCGCGGGTGGCCTTCCTCTTGAGACCGGGGTGCAACAAATCCTCTCCGCCTTCCGGGGAAGGCCGCATATTTTCAACCTCGGCCATGGCGTCTTGCCGCACACGCCCATTCAACATATCGAGCTTATGCTCGATGTCCTTCGCGGGGGCTCCGCTAAATGAGCAATCTTTATCTCTCGATCAAGGTGCTGCATATCTTGGCCATCATCTCCTGGATGGCAGGGATGCTCTATCTGCCGCGTCTCTTCGTCTATCATGCCGAAGCGCCGAGAGGCTCCCCGCAAGCGAGAACTTTTGTGGTGATGGAACGCAGGCTCATGCGCGCGATTATGCTGCCCGCTTTCCTCGCGACCTGGTCAACTGGTGTTACGCTTGCGGTTCAGGCTGGTTTTCTGCATGCGGGTTGGTTTCACGCAAAATTCGCCCTGGTGATCGGGCTCAGCGCGCTGCATGGATATTTCGCAAAATTCCGGAAGGATTTGGCGGACGAGACAAACCGGCATGGCTCGCGTTTTTTCCGGATAGTTAATGAGGCCCCTACAGTGCTCATGGCCGCGGTTGTTATTCTTGTCGTGTTCAAACCATTTTGATCGCAAACTGACCCAGCGAAAATAGGCGGCGTAAATTCAGGCGCAATAATGCCGCGAGGCGCGATTTTCGATTTTTGAGCCTGAGCCAACATACGCCGTCGGATGTCAAATCGAAAGTTGACGCCTTGTTTTGCAAATAGGCGGGAAAACCCGCCTATTTGTCTGCGATCGCTTCAACTAGATTGCCCAACGGACATGGTGCACATCAACGTGTTCGAACCAGAGATAACCCGAGCCGACATGCTTAAGATCGACCGTCACGATCCCCGGGCGCCAAGGGACGAACGTCCAGAAGTTCGGCGTGGCATCATCTTCGGTGGAGACTACGTCGAACGCCGGCACGTCCTGCTGGCCGTTGACGAAGACCTTTGCCTTGGCTCCAGCGCGGCCTCGAAATGACCAATTCAGGAGCACTGCTGCGCTCTCATTCAGCGGCAGCTGAGCGAGGTCAAGCTCGACACTGACCATCGGTCGCCGGAGATACGAGCGATGATCTAACGCAGCGCCGGGCTCATCCGGCTCGTCTTCGTCAGCTTTGGGAGCGTTCGCCAGAAGATACAAACCAGCGTCATAGAGGCTCTTCTGGGTTGCGGGTTCCATGATGAAATATGGGAACTTGGGATACTCCATCGCCTTAGGCATGAACTCCAGGTCCTGTTCAAGAACTGTCGACCAAAATGCGCGCACGGAGCCCCTGATCGCCTCGTTTTTCAAGGACGGCGAGCGAGTGGTAAGGATCACGTCGCTGTGCAGCGGTTCGCGCATTTCGCGCAGAGCGGATGCGACGCGCTCATGCCAAGCGTTCCCAAATTGCCGAGCCGCAAGCGTCGGGATTTCGCGCCCTACCTCGGACACTAGTGCCGCCACCGAGTCGTTCCAGGCAGCAGCTGCCATCTGGAATGGACGGAGCAACCGTTCCCGGCTTGTTTGAAAGTTCGTTTCTAGAAACGTCCTTGAATCATCGGTCGCGGCTGTGACGAAATCCAAATTAGTGGGAGTTTCTGGCGAGGTTGGTTGGCGATTGTGTTGAGGAGCGGGCAACTCAACAATTCGCGGAACTCGCACCACTGGAGGTGATTTTTCTTGCTTTTGCCCTGCGATCGCAGGCAGGCAGTTTCGTTCTGACACATGATCTTACTTCCTTGTTTGCACATAAGTACACCCGGCCCATTGCCGACAAAGCAAAAGATAGGCGACTGCTCACAGCAGGACAAAGGAGTATACAAACTTTACTTTTTTAGAGGTATAAATATAAATTACCTTAGCGCAAAACTATATTTGTAATTTCGTAACAAAAATAAATATGCAATGCGTTTTATTTATTTAACATGAAGTAAAAAATCCTTTGTATATTTCTATTGAAGTAATTTTATATTTACAGCGATCATCGGAGTTTTAAACAAATCCCTATACTTTTTTATAATGATTTGCAGAAATTCTTTGAAAATTTTCGGTCGAAATCTCTTAAAAATTGTACAATCCGGCGAAACGGGGGGTGGTTTCATGATCGGTGACACAGAGGGGAAGACCCAAACAAATGAGATCGATTTTTTATTTTCGCTCACGCGTACGTTTTCGGAATCGTTTGCGATCAAACGAGATCGCGTGAGGAATTGGCGCCTCATGGGAATCTTGATGGAGCTCGAGAATGGCGGCAGCGTAGCCGTCTCCCAACTCCGCAAAGCAATAGCACCGTTGGTTTTGAAGAGGCGATCAATTTGAAAACTCAACCGGGGGATTTCTGGATCGAGTTACGTTGGATTCAAAGGCCGAAGCGCCCTCGACGACGGCCGGAAAAAATAAGAAGCCAAAGCGCCACCGAGGGCCGAAGACAGTATCCTTTCAGCTAAACGCCAATTTTCGTGCATGTGCAAATCGGTATGTAAGTAAGCTGTTAGAGATACACAGGGACGAATTCAATCTTCCTGCTCTCGGTACAATATCCGATGAGCAGGCTCATCGTGTGATCAAGGCCATTTTCAAGTTTCAGACTGCGGAGTATTGGCCTTTATGGGTGGCTTTGCTAAACAATTTATCATCGACTGCCGCGACGGAAAAAGATGCGGCTGGGTCGATTGATTCTGATACTTTTGGTCTCTTACACTGGGTAGTGCTATTGCTGTTCTATCGACTGCGCTTAGAACACCCTGATATTTGGTGGGACAGTATCGATATTAACAAACATACCAGTGAAGTTATTATTCTCGCTGACCCCGATGAACTAACTGAAGTTGTGGATTTTTTTGCAAGGGATGGGTGCAAGATTCTTCGCACAGAGAAGCGCAACGCCGAGTGGGTCTATTCGCTGAAGGGTGATTATTCGAAAAACATCCGCGAATACATTAGTGCCGCAGCGAGTGTGAGACCCAAATTGCCCGCCCAGATAGCCGCAGCGCTGAATGAACATTCCAAATAGGTATATCCGCTTCCGACCGCCAACGCCCGATGCTTCTCACAGACGCCTCTCGCCTGGTGGTCCGCCGAGGACGACACCTTATCGATTTGGTGCTATGGCGCGCGGAACATTTGGGGCGCGGCCGAAGGTGTTTTACGCAATCTTGACGAGAGGCACTATTCCTGATGTGGCGCGCCATCCTCGAACCTGCACTGCTGTTCGCCTCGCCCTTCGCCGCCTATACGATCTATCTCATTTTGCGGCAAAACTATCCCTTCGCGATGGAGCATTGGACGAAGGGCGCTGTCTCGACGCTGACTCTGGCGGGCCTTGCGATTGTCGTCGCCGGCATGCTTGCCTTCGGTATATTCGCCCCGCGCCACGAGGGCGCCTATGTCCCGGCCCACATCGAAAACGGCAAGCTTGTGCCAGGGCGCCTGCAATGAGCCAAGCGGGAGCCGGGAGCCGGGACATCGAGGCGCCGGAGGCCCTCGCCGCGCTGTTTGGCGACCAGGCCTTGATCAGAGTTTTTGCCGCGCTCGACCAAGAAGGCGAGGAAACCCGGATCGTCGGCGGCGCCTTGCGCAACGCACTCCTGGGCCGGCCGACGCATGAAATCGATCTCGCGACGACACTTTTGCCCGAGGCGGTCATGGCGCGGGCCAATGCTGCGGGCTTGCGCGCCATCCCGACCGGCGTCGCACACGGCACGGTCACGCTGCTTGCCGGGGAGAAAACCTTCGAAGTGACAACTTTGCGCGAGGATATAGCGACCGATGGCCGACGGGCGATAGTCCTTTTCGGCCGCTCTTTCGAGACCGATGCCTTGCGCCGCGATTTCACGATCAACGCGCTTTCCATGACGCGCGACGGAAGACTGTTCGATTACACGGGCGGCCTCGACGACATCGCGGCGCGCAAAGTGCGCTTCATTGGCGAACCCGCGCGACGCATCGCCGAGGACTATCTGCGCATCCTGCGCTTCTTCCGCTTTTCCGCCGATTTCGGCGACGGCTTGCTCGATTCCGCTGGGCGTATTGCGGCCATTCGCAAGCGAGACGGCCTTGCCCGCCTCTCGCGCGAAAGAATACACGCCGAGCTGCTAAAACTTCTTTCCGCAAGGCAGGCAGCTACGGTTTGCACGGAAATATGCGCCGATGGACTGCTGCATCTGCTTATCGCGTCCGTGCCAAATCCGGCGCGGCTGCGGCGCGTCGTGGCGATCGTCCCGCCACAAGATCCACTCCTCCGTCTTGCCGCGCTTTGCGTCAATCTACCCGAGGACGCGGCGCGCTTGCGCGAGCGGCTGCGTCTTTCCAACGCGGAAGCCGAGCGTCTCGAACGCGCGGCGCTCGCTCTAGTCACCCTGCATGGGCTTAACGAGCCGCCAGCGCGCGGCGATTTGCGGGGCTTGCTCTTCCGCCACGGCCGCCAGGCGTCGGGCGACGCAATAATATTGGCAGAAGCCGATGCTCGCCCGGGGCACGATGACGAATGGGGGCGCGCGCGAAAATTTCTACTAGACACCGAGGAACCGCGCCTGCCGTTTTCGGGCGCCGACATGATCGCCCGCGGCATCGTCGAGGGCCGTGCCGTCGGCGAGGCGCTGAAGGAGCTGCAAGCTCGCTGGATCAGGGCTGGTTTTCCAACCGACCCGGCACGCCTCGCGCGATTGCTCGACGAGACGCCGCGGGGAACAACATGATTGCCATGGGTCACTTGCGCTCCTTGACGAGGCTCCAGAAGCCACTTTTCCGCGCATGCTTTTTCGCCAGCGCGGCGCGATAGGTTTCATGCGAAGCGATCGAGCTTGCAGCACCGTCATGCGCCGCGAGCGCGGCGAGTTTTTCCAGATACCGGGCCGCATGGCCATAGGCGGGAGACCGCGCGCGAACGAGGATATCGTCGAGAAGTGCGCGGTACAAAATCGTGGCCGCGACCGGATGATCGGGTTCCAATTGCGCCGCCGCCGCCAATAGCGGTTCATAATGGCGGCCTTCCCATCCGGCGCGCTGATCGCCGACGAGCTTCGCCGCGAGGTCGAGACGCGGCCAATTCACAAAGAACGCCAGAGCGCGATATTTCTGCTCGAAGGTGATCGCGTGGGCGAAAGCTTTGTCGAGCACATCGAATTCGACGAAATCGGGCAGACGCGCGATATGGTCGCGCAACATGCCGATGTCGAGCGTCGTCTCGAAGGTTTTCCACCTCACGTCTTGCGCCGTCGTACGATCGCCCATTGCCTCGAAAATCCGGATTTTCAGGCCTGTGCGAGCAAGATCCGTTGCGTCGCGTGGGCTAGAGCCATCGGCGAGATCGTCATAGGTCATGACCTTCAAGCCCGGCCGGCCGCGCTTATGAATCCATTCGAGCGCTTCGCTATGACGACCGGCACCGCACAATCGCTCGGCGATCGCCATCGTGTCGCGACGCGCGTCCGGCAGCCTCTTCTCCAAGGCGATGAAGGCGTCAACGTCATGCCGACAGTCGGCGATCGCCTGGCGCAGACGGATGATCCTGTCCGCCTTCGTGCGTCTTTTCCAGTCCCTGTCTTCCTCCTTGACCGGGCCAAGGGATCGCTCCGACTCAGCTAGGCGTTCGTCCCAACGATCGACGCCCTGCGCCGGCAAGCGCGCGGCGAGTTCCGGCATGATCGTGGAAAAGAAGCCGTAGTCATCGGAGACGGCCAAAGCGAAAAGCCGGTCCGGGATCGAAGCCTTGTCAACTTCCTCGATCCGCCCGACAAGATCGGGCAGAGCAGCCGCGGCCTCGCGATAGACGTCTTGGAGGCGGCCACTCGAATCGTCGATCCGCTCAAATACCCGATTGGCAGTCGAGAGGAACCGCACGAGCCGGTCGACGGCGGCGCCAGGATCCGCTGACGCCAGTTCGCCGGTGATCGTCGCCAAAGTGGCGGCGATGTCGGCGGTGAAAGCCTTGGCCTTCTCCCAGTCGACGAAGGCTTTGGCGCGATCGAGCCCCGCGAGGCGCTTGTCGATGATCGCGGCGACCGCCGCCGGCCCCTTGGTCGCGGCGAGCGCGGCCGCGACGAGCTTCCTGAACGCAGCATTGCGCGTTGCCTCGCCGAGCACCAGACTGGCGAGCTTTTCGGAGCCAAGCTTGACGAGCGCTTCTTCATTCAACGCCGGCTGGCGCGCCATTTCTCATCCCCCTTGATCCCGGCGCCTCGTGGAGAAATCCTATCATCGCGCCATGAGAGACTTCAACAGAGCCGTATGGCCAGCCCCCATAATCGCGCAATCGGGGAGCCGTCGAAAAATCCCTCTTCGGCGTCGTCCTGGCATTTTGAGACATGACATCTAGCCGCGCCGCCAAGTGTCGTATATTAAACCTTGAGTTTCATGCCAGCGCGGCAAAACGACGGAGAAAACGATGCACCAGGCCGGTCCTTTCAATCCTGACTTTGGCGCCGAGAGTTTCGGTCTCAAGGACCTAAACAGCATTTCCTACAATCTCGAGGCTCCGCGCCTCGTCGAGGACGCGATCCGGCGCGCCGAGGCCACGATGGTAAAGGAGGTGCCATTAACGCCGAAACGGGAATCCATACGGGCCGCTCGCCCAACGACAAGTTCACAGTGCGCGACGCGACCACGGAGTCGGCGGTATGGTGGGACAACTATAAAGCAATGACGCCGCGAGCCTTCGATACAGTGTATGCCGACATGCTCGCCCATGCCAGGGGCATAGAGCATTATGTCCAGGATCTCTATGGAAGCGCCTAGTCCGCCCCTACGGATGGGTCCAGTTTGGATGATTAAAGTGCATTGACGGCCTCGAAGCAAGCCTGGGCGCCGAGGCTAGCCGGGATTGCGAAGCCGCCCGCGCGGCAAGTGTGGGCACGAAACTTCAGGAGAGAAAGTAAATGGATGCTATCGTGAACACTCCGACAACCAACGGCAAGCTGCGCGACTGGGTTGGCGAAATGGCGGCATTGTGCAAGCCCGACAAGGTCGTCTGGATTGATGGAAGCCAGAAGGAGTACGATCGCTTGTGCCAGGTGATGGTCGACGCCGGAACATTCATACGCCTCGATCCGAAGAAGCGTCCGAATTCCTATTTGGCCCGTTCGCACCCGTCCGACGTGGCCCGCGTCGAGGACCGGACCTTCATTTGCACAGCCAACAAGAACGACGCCGGCCCGACGAACAATTGGGCGCCTCCGGATGAAATGCGCGCGACCTTGCGCGGGCTGTTCGACGGCTGCATGGCCGGCCGTACGATGTACGTTATCCCATTCAGCATGGGGCCGATCGGGTCGCCCATTGCCAAGATCGGCGTGCAGCTCTCCGATAGCCCCTATGTCGTCGTCAATATGCGGATCATGACCCGCATGGGAAAGGCTGTGCTCGATGCGCTCGGTAGCGACGGCTTCTTTATTCCGTGTATGCATTCGGTGGGCGCGCCGCTCAAACCGGGACAAATGGACGTGCCCTGGCCGTGCGAGGGCGACATCAGCCGCAAAAACATCGTGCATTTTCCCGAGACCTACGAGATCTGGTCCTACGGCTCCGGCTATGGCGGCAATGCTCTCCTCGGGAAAAAGTGTCTCGCGCTGCGCATCGCCTCGGTCATGGCACGCGATGAAGGTTGGCTCGCCGAGCACATGCTGATCATGGGCATTAAAGCCCCGAACGGCGAGAAAACCTATCTCGGCGCTGCCTTCCCGAGCGCCTGCGGCAAGACCAACCTCGCGATGCTGGTCCCGCCGAAAGGGTTTGAAGGCTGGAAAGTCAGCACCGTCGGCGACGACATCGCCTGGATCAAGAAGGCGCCAGACGGGACGCTCCGCGCGATCAATCCGGAGTCAGGGTTCTTCGGCGTCGCGCCCGGCACGAACGGGCAGTCCAATCCCAACGCGATGGAGACCATCAACAAGAACTGCATTTTCACCAATACCGCTCTGACCGACGACGGCGATGTCTGGTGGGAGGGGATGACTGACAAGCCGCCGGAGCATCTCATCGACTGGAAGGGTGAGGACTGGACGTCCGGCTGCGGTCGCCCCGCCGCGCACCCAAACGCCCGTTTCACGGCGCCGGCGAGCCAATGTCCATCGATCGACCCGGATTGGGAAAAGCCGGAAGGCGTGCCGATCTCAGCCTTCGTATTCGGCGGCCGCATGAGCAAGGAGCTGCCGCTCGTGTTCCAGGCTTTCAACTGGTGCCATGGCGTCTATATCGCCGCAACGATGGGTTCCGAAGCCACGGCGGCTGCGATCGGGCAGGCAGCGATGCGCCGCGATCCAATGGCGATGCTGCCGTTCTGCGGCTACAACATGGCCGATTATTTCGGCCATTGGCTCAATGTAGGGCGTCGCCTCTCCAATCCGCCGCAGATCTTCCGAGTTAACTGGTTCCGTAAGGACGAGAACGGCAAGTTCATATGGCCCGGCTTCGGCGATAACATGCGCGTGCTCAAATGGATCGTTGACCGCGTGCATGGTCGCGGCTATGCCGTGGAGAGCCCAATCGGCTGGATGCCACGGCACGAGGACATCGAATGGAATGGCCTCGATTTCCCGGCTGACAAGTTTTACGAGCTCATGGCGGTCCGCCGGGACGCCGGCGCCGCTGAGGCGCGCGCTCACGAGGAGGAGTTCGACCGATTCTTCGATCGGCTGCCCAAGGAATTCATCTTCGAGCGTGAGCTGCTGCGCTCACGGATATGGCGTTCGCCCGATCGCTGGGAACTCGCACACTAGGATTCCGTTCGGCCAGCGATGTGAGCCAAGGTCGGCTCCGAGTCCGTCGAGACAAAAAAACGCGCACATCTTGCGACAGGCAGGCTCGCCGGAGGCGGAGGGAGCGAACCCTAATTTCTACCGTGGATTCGACAGGCTGGCGTCGCGCTAATCAGCATCATTGCCATTATCGCAATAGACCCACGTTCCGCGGCTGCTGCCGGATTTGTGGGCCCAAACAAGTCTGAATTTGGTTTTTCTGGATCGGCGAAAAGCATCTTGATATTGAATTTCGCCCCAAAAATAGAGGTCTTGTCTCGCATCTTTGATCGCAGACTTTTCTTCGACTGTCAAAGGAGGGTCGGCTCCCTCCACAAAGGCGTTGTCACTGCCAGGGGTCACGACATATTTGGGTCCGGCTATTCTGCCCGGTGCAGCTTCAAAGACACAATCCGCCGGCAGCGGTTTATTAACTGGTTTCAACCTACCCCAGCAACAAACGTCATACGCTGGCGTTTGGCCGCTATTTTTCACTGCGGTCCGAACCAACAATTTGTCGGCGTCGGTGTCGATCGGATCGCTAAACGCCCATACATAAGCCCGCAATTGACGTTTGGCAGTGTCGCGGCTGACCATTACTTGCCAAAATCCAAAAAAGGCGAGCAATAGAGTAACAGCGACAAGCCACCGTGTGAAGTCGGCAAGGTTTCCGGTATATTTGGCTATCAAACAATCATATTCGTGCTTTTGGGCATTGGTTTCATTTTTCAGATTGGCAGGCTGAGTATTTGGGAGGACGGCTGCATTTTCTTTGGTACCTTCCTCGCCAGTTCCGGCTTTCTCTTTAGTTTGTATAGCGGATTGGCGGCACTCATCGGATTCGTTACCAAAAAACTCCAGCGGTGAGGGGAGATACTTCAAACTTGCTCCGACAGCGACAACAGTTACAAAGACCCCGAATAGGAGGCCCCACACCACATCCGGGATCTGCCATTTTAGCATCCCTTGATCGCCGTTCCGAAAATGTCTGCGTTCTCCCGGTTATTGTAGTTACAGATCAATACCGGAGTGGCGCCGCGCCGTGGCGGAAATTGTCGCGGCGTACGCATCCAAGATGTAACAAAGGGTCACCTTGTCAATCGAGCCGTCAGAGCGGCGGGCGTGCAGTACACTGTCTTTCGCTGCCGATTCGATCCTGTCTCGGCCTGCTAGTGGTCTGATTCATTCGG